>CAXHHS010000224.1:0-9097 GCA_964015645.1 uncultured bacterium | reverse complement strand
TATGAATAAGATAGGAGTCGGAAAAATTGCAACTGTTTCGGGCCGATATTTTACTCTGGATAGAGATAAACGCTGGGAAAGAGTCGAAAAAGCATATAAAGTGATGGTTTCAGGAAAAGGGAGAATTGCAACATCCTCCATTCAAGCAGTGGAAAATGCATACGCTCATAATGAAAGCGATGAATTCGTAACTCCAACTGTTATTGTATCTTCGGAAGATTCTCCTTTAAGCACGATTAATGACGGAGACACTGTTTTAGCATTTAATTTCCGTGGTGATCGCATGCGGCAAATTGTACACACATTAACTGACGATACATTTGACAATTTTCAAAGAGCTAAAGCGCCTAATGTAAATTTTGTTAGTTTCATGCAATATTCAGATCAATTAGCTTTCCCTGCAGCTTTTAATCGTCCTAGTGACTCTGGTTGTTTAGGATATGAATTAGAGCGTGCTGGTTTAACTCAACTTAGAATTGCTGAGAGCGAAAAATTTCCACATGTTACTTTTTTCTTTAATGGGAAATCTGATATAATTTTTGATGGTGAGGAAAGAGTACATATTCCTTCGCCAAAAGATGTTGCATATTATAGTGAGAAGCCAGAAATGAGTGCGCCTGAAGTAACAGAAAAACTAATATCTTTACTTCACAAAAAATTGCATGATTTTGTTTTACTAAATTTTGCAAACCCAGACATGGTTGGTCATACAGGGGCTTTAGATCCTGCAATTCAGGCTGTAGAGGTTGTAGACAAAAATCTTGGTAAAGTTCTTAATACAGTTCATGAAATTGGCGGAACAGCTATAATTACTGCTGACCATGGAAACTGTGAGCAAATGAGAGAATACCACAATGGCGCCCCTCATACAGCGCACACAACCAATCTTGTTCCATTTATTTTTTTCAACGAAAAATTGCGCCCCTGGCTACGCCCTGGGGTTCTAGCGGATATAGCCCCAACAATTCTACAATTGTTCGGAATAGATAAACCTGAATATATGGATAGAGTTTCTCTTTTTAGAAAAGTTTAATATATTACATTTGATGTGGAATTAAATCGGTTTAATAAAAATAGCCACTTACTAAAGATGCTTTTTTAGGAACTAAATTTCCAATTCAAAATTTTCTATAATTTACAAAGTCATTTCACATCAAACGTATATTGAGCATTATAAATATTTTTTAGGAGGACATATGGAAGTTTTTATTAGTTGGTCGGGAAAGAGAAGTAAAGCCTTTGCTTATGAGTTGTCACAATGGTTAGGAACTGTAATTCAATCTATTCGCCCGTGGATGTCTGAAATGGATTTGCGAAAAGGAGATAGATGGTTAACAATAATTAGAGAAAAGCTATTAAATAGTAAAATAGGAATACTTTGCGTAACACCAGAAAATATTGACTCGCCATGGTTATTGTTTGAAGCTGGAGCGCTATCCACGACCTTAGGTGAATCTAAAGTATGCCCATTGCTTCTTGGAATGCTTCCTTCAGACGTTGAAGGCCCAATATCCCAGTTTCAATCTACTACTTTTGTCAAGGATGATGTATATAAACTAATTGTTACTTTGAACAATGAGCTTGGAAATTTAAAACTTCAACCTAGAGTTTTAAAAGCCTCATTTGAAAAATTTTGGCCAGATTTGGAAGCAAAAACTGAAAAAATTTCTAAAATTGGTATTGATAGTGGCGAACTAAAAAATGTAATAGATGCTTTGCAAAGTTATGGATTTCCTCAGCCTGCGGTTGGTAGAGTAGTTTGTTTTAAAGAAGGGTTTGAGAGCCACGCTTTATACCAAACGGCTTATTCAATGGCTCAAAAAAGGTTATATATCTACGGAAGAAAAAATCGAAAATTTTTTGACAAAGAACATTGGAAGTATATTGAATCCTTATCAGAAAAATTATCAAATGGATTTGACTTTAGATGTTTATTCCTAAATCCTGAGGCTCCCGCTCATGTTATTTCAGAGGCTCACATGGACGCGGATTTTCCTGAACAATTAAAAAAATGTATAACGAATGCCAATAGAGTATTAACAAAATATGGCACAAAACCCGATACTATATGTAGAGCATATAATAGTCATAGGCATACCGCCTTAATCGTTGTAGATAACACTGTATTATTTTTACCGATTGAAAGGGAAAAATCAGGTAAGGCTAAGGCTTTAACAAAATGCGGTTTTGAAATTGTAGATGCTACTCTACCTATTGGTGAAGAACTCGTAAATCATTTTTTAAAAACTTGGGAAAACAGTAAGCCAATATCAGAAGTCATATAAGTCATTTCGATATAGCTTAAATCTTCGAGTTTAAAATATGTGTGAAAATAATAATCAACACTCTGTTATAAAATACCAAAAAACGATGAACTGTTTCTAACTACAAAATCTAATCTTTCAACAAAAATTATTGTTATTGATCTGGGTATATCTCTAAATTGGATAAATAGCAGTATCCAGAGCCAAAGAATTAAAGATTGCTCAATGAATTCTGAAGTGTTATTAAGGGAATTGATTACTCACAATGATAATAAAATCATTTTTCTAATTTTGGACGGTCTTGGAGGTCACCCAATGCCGGTAAATGATAAAACTGAATCAGAATTTGCTAAAACACCGAACTTTGATCGATATACTTCAGAAGGTATTTGTGGTTTATTAGATTCTGTATCTCCTGGAATTACTCCTGGCACTATTCCTGGACATTTAGCGCTTTTTGGGTATGATCCTATGGAATATGTTATCGGGCGAGGCGTTTTATCAGCATTAGGAGTCGATTTTAAATTGACTGAAGGTGATGTTGTGGCACAATTAAATTTTTGCACTATTGATCAAGAATTTGGTACTATAGTTGATAGGAGAGCAGGAAGAATTCCTACGGAAATATCTCGACTTTTAGGACAAAAGATCAGGGATAAAGTAAAATTGAGCAATGATACAGAGTTCTTTTTCGAAACTGAATCCGAATACCGGGCTGCTTTAATCTTTCGCGGGGGAAGTCTAGGGGCAAAAATAAACGACACTGATCCTTTAATTACAGGTGTTCCCCCACGAGAACCACAAGGAGTTGATGAGGCCTCCCAACTTACAGTGAAATACTTAAAAGAGTTTTTAAACCAGGTACGCGAAATCTTGAGAGATGAATTAAAAGCCAATATGATATTAGCAAGAGGATTTGCCAAATTCGACCCGCCGCCGACAATGGAAAAGCGCTATGGGTTAAAAGCTTTTGCCATCGCCAAATACCCGATGTACCGGGGGTTGGCAAGATTAGTGGGCATGACCGTGCCGGAAAAACCGGAGACGCACGAAGATATGTGGGAGCAGCTAAAAACTAATTATGAAAATTACGATTTCTTTTTTATCCACTTCAAAAAAACCGATAGCAGCGGAGAGGATGGGGATTTCACCAAAAAAGTTAAGGTGATTGAAGAAGTTGACACCTGGGTTGCCCGGCTACGAGAGTTGAATCCGGCAGTGCTGGTTGTAACCGGAGATCACTCAACGCCATCGGCATTAAAAAATCACAGCTGGCACCCGGTACCCACATTGTTATGGTCGCAAAACTGCCGTCCGGATGGTGTGAGTGTTTTTGGGGAAAGACATTGTGCCCAGGGGTATATTGGCCGCATGGCCACCAAACATTTGATGATGCTGTCGCTCGCCAATGCATTGCGATTGAAGAAATTTGGAGCGTAATTTCGCAGAGCGCTTTGCGCCATGCTCTCTGCGCTATGCGAATGCTCAGCGAATCAAAATCATCTTCTTGGTTTCAACAAAGTTCCCTGCTTCAATTCGATAGAGGTAGATTCCGGAGGGAACATCAACGCCGTGATTTGATTTGCCATCCCACGCCACGCTGTTTTTCCCGGCGGGTTGAAATTCGTTAATCAGCGTCTTTATCTCTTGCCCTAACATATTGTAAACACTGAGTTTTACCGAAGATGCTGTTGGCAGGGCATACTCAATCGTTGTGGAAGGATTAAACGGGTTGGGAAAGTTTTGTGCCAGGGAAAACTCTTGTGGAACCAGATTTTCCGCCCCATCCTCAATTCCAACAGCGGCCGAATCTTCTCGGACGATCAAAAATTGATTCGGCGCCAATCCCTCCAATTTTTGCACCATGCCGGAAGGCCAGCGCAAAACTAGCGAATCAATAAGGGCGGCACTGCCCAATCCGAAGTGGGCACGAAGTTGATCGCTTTGGGAGCAAAAACTATCCCCGGCACGAATCTCACGAATTTGCTGCATTCCACCAGCGTATAACTCCAATCGTGTGCCAACACCAAAGTGGTTGGAAACAGTTCCCCGGGGCGTAATGATAATCCAATTATTATCGCCGCCGGTGTTCTGCATTAACCGCACATTAAATCCTGCTGTAAAAATATCCATCCAACCATCATTGTTGAAGTCGGCTACCGCAACAGTGCCATGACGGTTTTCAGCAATCCCGGCATCTTGCGCAACATCGGTAAATGTAACGCCTGTTCCGGTGGCGCCGCCATTGTTGCGATATAGCTTGTGGCGATTTTCATTGTCAGTAACATAAATATCGATCCAACCATCGTTATCAAAATCGGCAGCAGCAACACCAATACTAGCAGCAAGCGGATCTCCGCTAACACCTGCCGAGTCAGCAACGGATGTAAAAGTGCCGTCGCCATTATTTTGGTAAAGCCGATTTTTACCACGATCGGAAAGATCGAACCCCCAATTGGCGATATAAATATCCCAATTGCCATCATTGTTAAAATCCAGCCAGGTCACGCCCCAACTAGAGGAGGAATCGGCAACGCCCGCTTCTACGTTTACATCAGTAAAGGTGCCATCGCGATTATTTTTTAATAGGTGTTTTATGGAGTTTTCCGGAAGCCCGCAGGGAGCAATAAAAATATCCGGGTAGCCATCGTTATTGTAATCGCCCCAGGACATTCCGTAAGAATTTCCGCTGGCTGCTGTTCCGGCAGAAGCGCTGATATCCGTAAAGGTCTGAAAATTATCATTTCTAAACAACTGGTTGTTGCCGGCATCGTTGTTAACAAACAAATCCAATGTTCCATTGCGATCAAAATCTGCCCAGCCGGCACCCTGCGCTAATTTCAAGACACTTAAATTTGTCGATGCGTTTACCGGGCTAAAGCGGCCGCTTTGATTATTCCGAAACAAGATGCTGGGAGCGCTAAAATCCTCCATCACGATGTCTAAATAACCGTCGTTATCATAATCGCCAAAGACTGCACCAAAGATAGTAGCGCCTTCGGTAATACCGCTCTGTGGCAGAACGTCCGCAAATCCGTTTTCTCCGCGATTTTCGTACAACCGTCCCCAAATATAAATATCGACAAGCCCATCATTGTTAAAATCCGCTGCACTTGCGCCATTTACAGGATTATTGCTGAAAGCGGGATTTATCGTTTGCGTAATATCCGTGAACGTTTGCGCGTTAAGCAGGGAAACAAAACACAATCCCCAGGCAAATATAATAATGTGTTTAAAACGAAAGATAGGCGGAATAAAGGACCTAAAAGTGAACATAGCAAAACCTCCTGTGCATTTTTTTAAGTTAAACACCACAGGGGAGAATTTCCATGCCATAAATGGGTCAGTTTTGGAAGAAAATTCGCATTAGTTGGTGAAATGAATCGAAAGAGAGAATAAATTTACCTGGCAGCCATGACTCTATCCTGGATGCTACCGAAACACGCTATTACTCACCGAATAATAACAATTTTTCCTTGTGCTAATACTTTAGCATTTTCATCCCGTACCATATAAACATAAAGCCCGCTCGGAAACCTGCCGGCGTTATCGTTGATGTTTATGCGATACTCCAGCGGGGTTGAAAATGCCATCTGCTCCTTATAAACATTTTTCCCGGAGAGGGCAAATAAGCTGATGCTTTGAGTTGTTTGCGGAAGATTAAGAAAAATCATTTCATTGTGCCCGCGGCTGGTTTTGATGGGATTGGGGTAAACAACCAATTGCGGCCCTTCGTTCACTTCTTCCGGGAAGATATCGCCGTCAGTGAATTTGACAACGCGCACGGTTACGATTAATTGGTCGGATAGACCCAAAGGATCGCGAACGGTTATTGTAATGGATGTTTCACTTTCGAAACCGGGCGCAGGAACCAGGGTTAATGTATAATCCGAAGGGTTAAATTGAGCATTAATACCGGCATTCGCAGAAAATTCCCAGGTAAGCTCATTGATAGCATTCGTGGAATCGACGACAAAATTCACCAGCGAAAGTGTTAGGCTACTGTCTTTTTCGATTTCGATGACATCCGTAAAAAGAAGATGCGGCGGCGTATTAACATTTGCTGAGACAAAATTGAAACGGATCGTTTTTAGATCAAAAAAACCGTTTGCATCTTCCGTTCTTATTGTGAATTCAGCCGGGCCAGCATAATCCAATGGGACCGGTGAAATTCGAATTTCATCGCTTTCTACGCTGACAGAAACATTATTTTCATCACTTACCTGGATTTGGAGATTGTTAGCATCGCCATCGGGATCGCTTAAAAAAGCAGTTTTTGCAAGAGCTGTCTCGCTCCCGGCAGCAATATCTTGCAACGCCAAATCGATTTTCGGAATTCCTACTGATACCACCGCAGAATAGGGGCTGTTTTGCCCGGCAGTATTTATCGCTGCAATGCGATAGGCGTACAGGTTGCCCGGTTCCACTGTTCGGTCAACAATATGGTTATTGGGATGATCGGTTTCTTCAAACAACTGGAAATTGGCAGTCGAGTTCACCGTTCGCTCCAATCGATAGCGGCTAATATCTGCTTCGGAGTTGGGATCCCAGCGAATATTCAATAATTCTGTCTGCCCGCAAATGCTGGTAACGATGCAGCTTACTAAAAGCGCGATACAAAGAACTGTTTTCATTCCTCTCCCGGAATTTTGGTTATCGATCACTTTTAATGCAAATACGCTGCCAACACAAAAAACGAATAAAATTGCGGATTTCTCAACCATTACAACAGTTCGATTGGGAAAATATTATACATAAAATTTTGAGATTTTGGGCGGATTAACGGTTGTGGTGGGATATTATTCAGAGGACGGGTTAAAGAAGTGATGAGGAAAATGCAAAATTTTATTCGTTAATTGTTGCTCGTTACTCCCCGGTTGTTCGCAAGTGCGCTAACCTTACAGGTTTTGCCTGCATACCCTACCCAATTCCCCCTTCGAAGGGGGTTAGGGGGATGTCAAAAGACCTTGAGGTTGTAAAAGGCATGATTTATGGCTTATCAAAATTGATGACATCCCCCTTTATCCCCCTTCGAAGGGGGAATTCTTACCCTCTTCTTTGCAAAGAACACTAAGGTAACGCACATGCGAACAACCAACAACGAACAACTGACAACCAACCAATCACCGAACAACCACAATTTTCCCGGTTTTTAACACCCGGGCATTTTCGTCTTTTACCATGTAGATGTACATGCCACTGGGCATTGCAGCCCTGGTGTTTTCCAGGCTAATGCGCTGTTGTTCTGAAACGAGTGCCGGAAATTCTTCCTGAAAAATCTGGTCGCCATTTAAGGCGAAAAGGCTAACGGATTTTGAGGTTTCCGGAAGGTTAGAGAAGATCATTTCCCGGTGCCCTTCGCTGGTTTTGATGGGATTGGGATAAACAAATATTCCCCGGGCATCCTCGCGAGTAGCTTGCAGCGAAGCGCTGGTACGAAATGTGGAATCTGCTGTCGCAATGAGCAAATTATTGGCATCGCGGACAATTGCGGAGAAGAAATAAGTGGTATCCGCTAACAGCTTTTTCAAGGTGAAGGCATGTTCGGTTTTTAGGCCGCGCAAACTTTCGATGGAAACCTGGGTATCATCCAGCCAATAGTGGAAATCCACCCTCGCCTTCACATCGATGGTAATGCGAACGTCAATCTCCCCATTCTTTTTGCCCGGCAAAATTGATAAATGATAATGATGGTTGATATTATCAACCATTTCCAATGTAACATCCTGGCTGGCGGATGCGCCTTCTGGATCGGTTACACGAAATTTTCCGGTTTCCGAGGGTGCGTTCCCACCTGGAAAAATCTCGATAATCTTTTGAGCTGTATCGATAAATGTAATCGTGAAGTTATTAAACCCCTCGAACGTCCAGCTGAGATCGGCAACATTATGGTCTACATCGCTGACAAACGGTTTTAAATCGAATTGGTTATTGCTTTGCGGATTGATAATAAAATTCTGCAATACAAGTTGTGGAGCATCATTCACCGGGTTTATGGTAACAATAAATGTTTCCGTTTGGGCCGGGTGACCGGGCAACGTGGCAATGGCAGTAACCTGATCATTGCCAAACCAGTTCGGCGCTTTTGCCCGAATACTTAAAGTACGAGTGTTGTTATCAAAGGCAAATTGTAAATTTGAGCCAGGCACAAAACTCCAGCCAACCGCACCGGGAGTAGCGCCGCTAACCGTAACAAAATCATCTAGTTGCAGCGACAGTTGTTCATCTTCATCAAACTGAACTGCGGGGATATTTACTTCGAATACACCGCCGCCATTGTTTTCGAGAACCAACGTAACCGTCGCTTCCGCTTGCCCACCGGCGACATCGCTAACGCGGAAGATACCGCT
The DNA here is from genome assembly GCA_964015645.1 of uncultured bacterium. Taxonomy (GTDB): domain Bacteria; phylum Calditrichota; class Calditrichia; order RBG-13-44-9; family J075; genus CAXHHS01. The sequence goes on along the minus strand of CAXHHS010000224.1, from coordinate 483 downwards.
TTCCGTCGCTGCATTTTCCGCCGGAATGATTTTTATAATATTTGCCGATTGGTTAACCCATTCGAAGGTAAAATTGCTAAACCCGGAGAACTCCCAGGAAAGTTCCGAGGGGATATTGTCAACATCCGCGGCATATTGTTTAAGGTCAAAAACATTGCTATCCGGGTTGCTAAAAACCTGCAATTGTAGAATGCTGGTTACCGGTGGATCATTGACAGGATTGACCGTTACCTGGAAAGCTGTCGAAGCGGAAGTTTGATCAGGGACTGCTGCTGTTGCCGTGACAGCGTTTTGCCCAAACCAATTGGCTTCACTGGTAGTTAATGTTAGAATTCGTTGCTGCGGATCGAAAGCCAACCCCAGGTTTGGTCCACCGGAAAAACTCCAGTTTAAATCTGCCGGTGTTGCGCCGGTAACGGTAATGTGATCATCTAATGCCTGTCTCTTATACACATCTGACGCTGCCGACGAGCTTCTTGGTGT
>CAXHHS010000223.1:0-9102 GCA_964015645.1 uncultured bacterium | reverse complement strand
GAATTTGCTGAGACGAGGCCGGAGGCATCATCAATCAGGGAAACCGCGCCGGATGTAATAAGCACATGCTCTGGAACCAAACCATCGAGAAAAATTTTTGCGGAATCCGCATCCCCCGCAGAAACGATATTTTCCAGCGGAAAATCCAATGCTCCCTCAACGCCCATCAAATCGATTGTTGTAAAGCGCGCGGACATGTCCCCGGAGAAATTGCTGCCAAAAAACGTAAGCGTTGGCTGATACCCAATATCGACTGCAATACCGGGTAAGCGGGATGTGCCTCCGGATGTTTCATCGACAGTTAAACTATCTAAAATTGGCGGCGTTTGGGCATATATAAAAAAAGGCCCGAAGATCGCTATCGCCAGCAAACGGTATAAAAATGGTTTCATAACTCCCACCTCGGAAATGAATGAAAATGGAGAACTCTTTAATGATGATAGAATAATCGGATTGATTTTCTGTTTTTTTAGGTCTGAAGGGAATATCAGAAGGAGTTGAGGCAGGCTATTGGATTTTAACAGATATTAGAGACAACATTTTTCATCCGAAGATGATTTTTCTAATTACCCTTTATTGGAATGTTTGAGCCGGATATGGTGGCGAACTTGCTCTAAAAGTTTTGGATTCTCCATCAAAAGTGTTTGGATTTAACCATTGATCATATTGAATATGGATGTTTAAGCGGTGTATCGTTTTATCATATTGAACACGAGTTTACAAGTTGCATATTAATATCAATTTCGTTCATAACTTTAATATTCTCTAGTGGTTAGAATAAATCTTGATGAGACTATATGAATGAAATACAGCTAAATGAGTATATATTGAAATCTGTTGTTGAAATGCGCCTATAAGAAATTATATACTGGCTTGCGAAGGTCAGTATGTAGTTATACGCAAATAATAATCTCACCTATAATTCAATACCCTATCTTTTGTAATTATGAGTAGATAGCTGCTCAAAAAAATTACATATTTGCACTCCAATATGATGTGTTTTCAACAGAAATTGGAAAGCCGAATGTAACTGGAATAAACATAAGATAGGAAAGCACTCATGTATAAAGTTAACGATGTAATTGACTTTTTCAAGAATAATTCTAATGTATCCACTGAGATCAAAAAATATATAGAATCCTCTTTCCAAAATAAACAACTAAACCCCTTAGATTCTAAAACCACACCGCTGGTACTTAAATTCAAACTTACCGAAGAAAGAAAGGGGAAGATTCTTGTCAAGAATGAATATTTTAGCTATATACTATTCCACTTTTTGAAGGAAAAACTAAAGTGCTCTGAAATGAGTAATTATGGTGAATATGGTGATTTCATAATTAAAGCCAAAGAAGAAATTGGGAAGCTGGAGCGCTTTTATGATACTTGGCGTCGATTCGAAGTCTTCTTGCTAGTTTACTTTAATCAGACTAATGACTGGGATTTTAAAGAGTACGTTTTAAAGTTTAACACTAAGAGCAAATCAAGAGATTTCTTTAACGTTAAATTTCATTTTTCTGAAGCTTTACCCCATCTGAGAATTTCAAAAGAGAGTCTAACAGAGATTCTGTATCATTTATATGATCAAGCAAATAAAGATTTGCCATTTGGTGAGGTATATAAACCCGTTCAAGAGTATAGCTGCCAGCAATCCTCCGATGGTTGGGAACTGGTACAATATTTAATCGAAAATAAGAAAACAGAATTGGTTGTTTCTGTTTTAGCAGGCTTATCTAAAGCTGATTTCGACAGAGTATTTGAATATACAAAGCGACTATTTCATAAAGACAATTTTATGGGTACTGCAATTCACGCCTTTGGTGTTTTTGAATATGAAGATTATAAATACTTAGAGGAAGTATTAAACCTATTTGAAAGCCTGGATTTCGATGAAGAGAATATCGTAGTTGCACTCGCAAGGTCATATAGCTATTTAGTATACAATCCATTAATTCATAAAAACAAAAAAACTGATTACATATTTAAAAAACTAAATGCACTGGCTAAACAAGAAATGCCAGCGGCTCAACACAATATATTGTTCTCCGTTTTCAGGCAAGAAAAAGATATACATAGAGAGAAAAAATTTGAACTGTTGTTAAACTTTACGAAAGTTGACAAAAAACATAAGGGTATCATCGATGAGCTTAGATATGCACTTGATATTTTGAAAGAACCGGAATTGATTTTGAAATTCATTGAAGATTGGGCATTGAATCATCCGGTCGATAATGATAACGAAAATTTCTCATACCCTTTACATGAAGCATATGAGAGAGAACCCTCAAAATTTATTGAAAATTATATCTCTCTACTTATTCACAATAAAGGGAAGGTTCGGTACTATGCTAATAATAATTCCGATTTCATACAAGTTACAGAGAAGAACAAAGATATTTGGAAACAGCATCTTTGTAATCTTGGCGAGAATAAAGCCATTAAATTCATTAATTCAATTCTAAACGATAGCTTTAACCCTGTTGAAAGAATGAAACTTGTTTTGATACTGATACAGAAAAAGAACAGTACAATTTCCAGGTATATTCTAAAGCGATTTGTATTGCTAGTACATGATTATGGTGGCGCAGTAAAGGAGACTGTGGAAAATTTTCTTGATGCTAAGAAGCCGTTCGAGAAGAAATTTGTAGATGAATTTTTGAAATACTATAGGCAGATCGTTGATTTTTGGGATAAGAAAAATACGATAAAGGAATTCAATCCATATGAAAGTCCAACGACTGATGCGGCTAAGTTTAATGAAATTTTCTATAAAAAGCGAAGTGAGGATTTAAGAAAATCAACTGAAGAACATAGTATTCTTCTAAAGTTAGTTACAAAAATCCCAATAGGTAGAGGCAGGAAGTTCAAACTCGGCACCAATGATCAATACGCTGAAATGACAGAATTCAAGACAACTTTTCTTATGCCCCGTACCTATTACATTTTTCCGGAGCAATATGACTATTATCGAGGAAAAAACTTATTGGCTGATTGGGAAGGATAAAAATGATACGCTTAATGCTGGGAGATTATTTGCGGAATCTTAAAGAAAGAGATGAATTAGACTATCTCTTTCCATTTTTACTTGAACAGATGAAGTATAAACTGGTAAAAACCGCAAAATCTTCTCACGGGCAACCGGAATATGGACAGGATATTGTTGCTACTAAAATTGATATAGATGGAATTAAGAAACTGTTCATCTTTCAGTTAAAAGCAGGAGACGATAAGGATATTGACAACACGGTCTTTTACAAACAAGACGGTGTCAGAGAATCGTTGCTGCAAGCCAAAGATGTTGACTTTAGAGATAGCTCGATTCCTAATCTAAACAATTTGCCTAAAAAAATAGTGCTGGTTCATAATGGCGAGCTTAAATCTAATTTCAGAAATGTTTTCAATGGGTTCATAGAAAAAGAATTCACATCGGCAGGTATAGAATTTGAACGTTGGGATATATTCAAACTTCCCGATTTGTTTGCAAAACATCTTCTGAACGAATACCTTCTCGTAAAACCAGAATTACTCGGGCTGCTCAAGAAATCTTTAGCCTTCTTAGATGTGCCTGAATATGACTTTAGGCATTTCAAAGTACTTGTCGATAAATTACTTGAGTCATATTCCCAATATTCCCCAAAAAACATAAGGAAACTAATATCCACCTTCTGCATGATTGGCGTAATGATCTTACATTATGCCAAAGAAGCGGACAATCTACAACCAGCTAAAAATTGTCTCACCTACATGTTGTTAAAAGTATGGGGTTGGATATTAGAAAAGAAAGCAATCAAAGGCAAAAAGATTGCTATCACTGAATTCTTTAAATTGCACATGATTCACTTTCAGATGTTGGACTTATATTTCGCAAAAACAATTTCAATAGCCAAAGAAAAAGATGGTTTGTTCTCAGAGAGAGGCGCACATTTTGAAAAGATTGGTTATCCAGTGCGAAGCCTTGAATATTTAGCTTACTTGATTTACTATTGTCAAACACATTATCTCATAATTGCTGATAAGGACAAAAGAAGGGAGGTGATTGATTACTTCAAGGAATTAATAAAAACAATTATTCTAAATAATTCCGGCTGCTCCCGACCTTTATTAGACAATCATTCGATTCCTATTGTGTTAACCTTACTCTTTTTTATAGCGAATGGCGAAGAAGATTTTGCTGCTGAATACCTCAGAAATATATTTAACAATATAGTATTGATCAAAGCTATTGATGGGAGACTTCCGGAATTTTCAAGTGATATGGATAGCCTGATCGAATATTGTGCAACCGGGCAACGCCCTGAAAACTATACCGATAATGCCTCCTATTTAATAAATACTCTACTTTAATTTACTGTGGTTTTGTAAAGAAAAAAAATATTCAATGAATTTTGGAGATTCTTCAATAAAGAATTGCATTTAGAAGTGTACTTTCCACCGGAAGATATTATTGAATATGAACACATTCTATTTCAAAAGGAGCTTCAAGAAGAAGGTAGCACAGATGTTTACCATAAACGAAGCATTGGCGAAAATGCCGAAAAAGAATTGGGGCATTATGAAAAATTTCGAAATCAAATCTCCAAAATGAACTCATTAGAGTATAAAACAGATAAATATGGCTTTCAACATCTAAGGTTCCTTGCCCACATTTATTATAAAACGCCCTTCTTCCCTGATGAATGGAGATACTTTGTAAAAGAGCCTGCAAAAGTAGCAACTTAAATGCGAAGTAAACCGCCCTAAACTTTTGGCGGTATTTCTGTATGTAAGCTCTCTTAAAACTGCTGAAAAAGAAAACAAAATATTGCGAACACATCCTAAATATAGGATATTTGACTGGTATGCAGAACACGGAAAGTGAAAAGTTGAAGCCGATTGTTTGGGTAGGTCCGTCACTTAAAGATTTGAGAAAATTTCCTAATGAAGTGCAGCGAGAAATAGGATATGCGTTATATCAGGCACAGGTTGGAAAAAAGCATCATAATACGAAACCTCTCAAAGGATTCGATGGTGTTATGGAAATACTGAGCGATTACGATAAAGATACATACAGAGGAGTTTATGCCTACAAATTAGGTGATGATATTTATATGCTTCATACTTTTCAGAAAAAATCCAAGAAAGGTATAAAAACTCCAAAAGAGGAAATTGAGATCGTCAAGCAAAGATTAAAAAGAGCAAAAGAAATTGCAGAGGGAAGAAAATGAAAGAAGATTATATCATAGGTTCAGGAAATGTATTTAAGGATTTAGGATTTGAAAATCCGGAAGAAGAATTGGCGAAAGTAAAATTGGCATCGGTTATAAATGATATTATTGAAGAAAGAGGTTTAACACAAAAACAAGCGGGAGAAATTCTTGGTGTTAATCAACCTAAAATATCTGCTCTAAAAAATGGCCGGTTGAAAGGTTTTTCTATAGAGCGATTATTCTCTTACCTGGAAAAATTAGATCAACATATTGAGATTACGATTACTGATAAATCCAGAGCGAAAACGAAACGAGGTATTACTGTTGCGTATGTATAACTTTAATTTGTACAAATTAGTTGTTTCAATTTAAAGCTCGTGCACAAAGGGCGTATAACAATCGCTTCAACCCCAACGAGCGAGTTCGTAGCATTTATGAAAGTATTGGGAAAACAAAAACTTAAGTAGTGTTTATAAAGGTTTGTTGCCTAATGCCGCTCGCAGGTTAAGCGCGTGTCGTTAAAAAGATAACTGAGGAAATTAAGGGGGTTGGAAAAAATAAAAGTACCAATCAGAAAATTAGGCAACATTATAAAACAACAATTTCAGGAGGTGAGATAAGATTGTTCTCCCAATATTTCTTAGCACTAAAGTTATCTCATCTCCTGAACCTTCAATCACTGGCACATCTTTTCTTTCCCACCCCCTAAACGTATCGCAAGCGGCGTTTGCCGCTTTAATGGGTAGCATGCCTTCGAACAATTCAAGATTGGGAGCAGGGAAGATATAAGCCAATTTAAACCGTAGTGGCAATTTGGAGTTATCAACGGCTAACCACCTCAACAGCCTTGATATTATCAAACCGGTTGCGATCAACAATGCAGATGTAAGGATCAATGCTGGCAAAGGACGGTTCTTTTTCAACGATTAGCGATAGTTCAGTGGCTTCCTGTGTTATATAGTGCTTCTGAAAATAGAGCACATCACTTTCTGCTTTCGCCTCATCCGGGTGTTTGCTGAAAATTGCGATGTCAAAGTGCTCGTCGATGGGGAGCGGTGTTTCTTCGCCATTGGAATTTACTTCGTTTTTTTGAGCAGTGATTTTCAGATCAACCCGGTAGCGGCTATCATCGAGCAAGGTGTAATCTGCGGATGCGATCTTTAAATCGTAGATAACGATTTTTTTCATCCAATCATCGATGATGCGATGATGCGTTTCCGGCGTAACTTTATATAATTCCTCTAAAAAATCCAGCGTTGTCGCGCGCGAATTAGGAATGCCTTTTTTCACCATGAGGTTTTTGATAGCGGTATTAAGCGCTTCTCTACCCAATAATTCCTTCAAGGCGTGCATCACGATAGCGCCTTTTTGATAATGAATATAAAATTCGTCTCTCCCGGCGGAAATATACAATGGCGACTCCTCGGGATCATATCCCCGCGATGCGAGATAGCCATCCAATTCGTTCTTTAGATAAGCGCGAATCGATGGTTTGCCAAAGCTGTCTTCCAGGATCAACATCTCGGCGTAATTGGCCAGTGTTTCGGTTAATACTTTGTAACCGGCAACATCCGCCGGAGGCATTTGGTACGGCCACCATTGGTGCGCCAATTCATGCGCCATTAGTAAAAATACATAATCGATTTTTTCCGGATTGCGCATATCGCTCAAAAACCCGATTTTTTCAGTAGCGAAAATAGCACCCGGGTAAGCCGTTGCCCCCCCGATGTAGTGCGGTATTTCGGCAATTCTCAGGTGTTGGTATTGATACGGGCTAAAGTTTTCGGCAAAATAATCCAACGATTGTTTTGCCGAGCTCAACATACGTTCCACATTATAAGTATGCCCCGGTTGATAATACAGTTCAATATCGATCCCGTTGTGACTGGTTTTGACAGTTTCGTACGTTGCGGAAGCGCAGGCAAACATGTAGCTAACCGGTTGGTTGCTTTTGAAATGAAAATACCGCCGCCCGTTTTCCTGCCATTCTTTTTGCAGCTCGCCAACGGAAAGGACTGTTTGATCGCTAGTTGTCGAAATGACGGTTTCAAAATCGATCCAATCGTAATATTGCGGCTCATGTTCTCCTGGCAGGGTTGCTTTGTTTTCCTCCGGCAGATCTCTTTTGCGGCGATCTCGCGCTTTGTGCAACTCATTTCGGCTGGAATATCCGAAATAGGGAATATACTTTTCCACCTCGATGTAGGAGGCGTTGCCGACGATGGAATTCTCGGAATTAAACGGCAGAAAACCGGATTTTGCCACGTCAACGGTGAATTCCATTTTCACTTCATCGCCTGGCTGAAGAGGAGTGTTTGGCTTCAGCCAAAACTGGCCAAATCGGTTATCATGCTCGACAATAACGGTATTTGGGAAAACAAATTCTTTAAACGTAACTTCCGGATCCACGCCAACGATAATCGTATCAATCGCCGCACCGGTTTTGTTTTTTAAACCAAATGTTCCGTTGATATGATAACGCCGTTCTTCGGGATACAAATCGACAGTTGTTTTTACCGCTGTAATCGATAGTTGCGGGCGAGCAGCGAAGGGCCTATAGCGTTTTTCGTAATCCGCTTTATAATCCAGCGATTGCTCGGCAGTCATGTAAGTGGTTCGAATATTCGTTTGATAAAAAATATATCCGCCGCTTGCCAGCAGCAAAATGAAACAAACTGCCGCGATGATGACGCCGTTTCGTCCACCTGCCAGTGAGAAAGAGCGAACCCGGTGTTTTAGACGAGCAGGTATCCCCCGTTGCCATAAACCAATCGCGATCAACACTAAAAGACCGGCGGCGGCGCTCCAATATAACATTAGCCAGTGGAATGAATCGGCGTAATGGCCGGTGCCGTTCATATCGGAAAAAATGAGTTCCGGCGCCATCGCGTATCGCAGCAAGGGATGTTCGAGACCAAAGGTTCTTTTTTTCATAATGAATATAAAAAATGCCCCGGTGAGTATCATTCCCAAGTATTTCCGCGAAATAATCGTTTGAATAAATAGCGCCAATGCCGCAATCAACAGCAAGGGATAGCCGCCGTAATACACCAGGGAAAGGTATACTTCCGGCTCGAAATGATAGTAGCTATTAACCGCTTGAATAACGATTCCGGTTAAAATACTGCTGAGAATAACGATTCCCACCAATCCTGTCAGTGCAGCGAATTTTGATATCAACATTACAGCATTGGATGCCGGTGTACTGTCAATCAACTCATCGATGTGTGCGCTGCGTTCCCGCCACAGCAATTCCGCGCCGTAGAAAATAACGATAAAGATGCCGATTTTGGTGAGCGGTTCGTGAATCAGCGTTACGATCAACCCGGATGCAGGATAGGATGCGATTCCCTTGATTCCGCTAAACAGCGGCTCGGAAACTTCGATGCTGACCAGAAAAATCCACAACAACATTAAAACGAAAAAGGGGATGCTTTTGAGAATGACGCTAATCTCCAGTTTGATTTTCGATAAAAATGCGGCCCATTGGGAGGCGAACAGTTGGGGAGATGTTGAGAGTGGTTGATAGGCGATATCTTTGATGGACTGTTTTCTATCTTCGAACTCACCCCCCAACCCCCTCTCTTGTAAAGAGAGGGGGAGTTTAAGCCCTCTTCTCTTTTTAAGAGAAGGGGGTTGGGGGATGAGTTCCGGAAAATTTTTAGCTACGCTACCAGCTCCCCAATTTATTGCCTCAGTATGGGTTTCAGCCCGTTTTTTACGCCGCCGTTTTTCAGCGTGGTTGGTTAAAACTCGAAAAGCGAACAATTTGTAAACAATTGAAAATATTAGAATTGCACAACCGCTCCAAAAAATGCGGTTAAGCAAAAAATTTCCTTCCAGGGCGATAAATTGTATATTGCGTTCGAAAGGTGTCCAAAACCTTGCCTGCCCCATAAACCCGACCATACCGTAGGGA
>CAXHHS010000222.1:0-9137 GCA_964015645.1 uncultured bacterium | reverse complement strand
AATGGAACCAACGGCAAGATGGTGTTTGTGTTGAAAATAATCCGTTAGAATTTCCCCCGGTAGAGATCGTAAAAAAAGGATACGCAGCGGTAGTAGAGTATTGGGAGTCGCTGTCAGGAGATAAACGCGCTCTTAATGAGGTGAAAGCGCTATTAGTGGGAGATGGCGGGACCGGTAAAACCTCATTGCTTAAACGGCTGTTGGGAAAGAAATTTGACCCCAATGAATCGCAGACGCATGGGATTAATATTAAACACTCGCTGAGAACATCCCTTTGGGACTCTTCGAAGGGAGAAAAAATATTAGTTCGCTTTTGGGATTTTGGCGGGCAGCAGATTATGCACGCCACCCACCAGTTTTTCCTCTCCAAACGCAGCCTTTACATTTTAGTGTTAGACGGCCGCAAGGAAGATGAGGCGGAATACTGGCTGAAACACATTGAGAGTTTTGGCGGGAATTCCCCGGTTTTGGTAGTGCTCAATAAAATAGACGAGCATCCCGGGTTCGATGTTAACCGGCCCTATTTGCAGGAAAAATATCCCGGCATCCGGGGATTTTTCCCGCTTTCCTGCAAAAGCGGCACCGGCATTAAAGCCCTTAAAAAACAATTAGATACGGCGTTGGGAGACGTTGAATTGCTGCGTACGGTGTGGCCGGAAAGCTGGTTCCGGGTAAAAACCTGTTTGGAGGAAATGAATGCGCATTACATCAGCTACCGGCGTTACAGCGACATTTGCCGGGAACAAGACATCGGCGACGCCCGCGGGCGCGATACGCTGGTGGAATTTCTCCACGACCTCGGCGTTATTTTGAACTTTAAGGATTTTGAATTGCAGGATACCCACGTGCTGGAACCGAAGTGGGTGACGGAGGCGGTGTATAAAATCATCAACTCGCCGGTTTTGGCAAAGGGCAAAGGCGTTTTGAAGCTGAAACGGCTGGAAGACATTTTAGCGCCGAAAACCGCCGGAGATTATCATTACCCCCGCGACAAACATCCCTACATTATCGGCTTAATGGAAAAGTTCGAACTGTGTTACAAACTCGACCGCAACACCGTTCTCATTCCCGATTTGCTAAAAGTTCGCGAAAGCGAATTTGATTTCGATTATCCCGCCTCCCTGAAATTTGTGTTCGAATACGACTTTTTGCCGCGCTCGGTGATGCCGCGCTTTATCGTCCGCCGCAACAAAGTTATAAAAGGCGACTTGCAGTGGCGCACCGGCGTGGTGTTGGCAGACACGATGTTTAATACCGCCGCGGTGATAAAGGCCGATAACGAGGAACGACGTATCAGCATTTTTGTGAGCGGGGAGCAGAAGCGCGGCCACCTTTCCGCCATCCGCCGGGAACTGCGCGATATTCACGATAGCTTTGAGAAGTTAGAAGTGGCCGAATTAGTGCCGCTCCCGGATTACCCGGAAATCAGCGTGGAATACGAAGAGTTAGCCGGTTACGAACTTTCCGGGCGGGATGAGATTTTTATCGGTAAATTAAGAAAAGCCTACAGCGTGCGGCAACTGCTGGACGGCATTGAAACAAAGGAGGAACGCTACATGGGGAAAGATAAAAAAGGCGATACCCATTATCATTTTTACGGGGGACAAAAAGTGGTCTCCACCGGGGATAAAGCTAAAATCGATTACCAGGAAACCGTCATCGACGAAAAAATCGCCCTGCTCATTCGGGAACTCAACAAACACAATGTGGAAGGGAAAGAAGCCTTTATCCAACAATTGCAGGATGAAAGCGTGCGCAAAGACCCCCAACGCTGGCCGGCAACGATTGGTAAAATTATCACTGCCGCCGGGGGAATCGCCTCTATCATTTCCGCCGCAACTGCGTTGTTGGGGTAAAGCCGGTTGGTAATAAATTAAGAAGGACAAATACAAAAAAATTCCCCGCCTTACAAAGCTGCTCTCTGAACACATCTTCTGAAGCCCCAACGGGGCGGAGTATTATAGCCCGGTGCAACGCACCGGGAAAATGGGCCTCGAGGTCTCGAAAAGCCCTGAAAGGGCGAAATAATTTCGCGCCTGCGTTTTATTACGCCCTTTCAGGGCTTGGCTTGGTTTCTATTTTTATTTTCCCAGGGCGATTGCCCTGGGCTATGATATTTTTCCCTTTCAGGGAAACTACTGTTTTAAGCCAATTTAACTCTTTTTTCTCCACCTCCTACTTATGTGCATAAAGTAGTCTTTGTAAGGAGGGGAATTCCAGAGGCGAGACAATCAACTAAATCACTTAAACACCGGGACATTCAATTCACCACTCCTTCCCATACCACTCCCGCACTACAACCTCTGCCGGTTTGCCGTTGGGGGTAAAATCGTTGTCGCGGGGGCCGCCGTATTCCAGGTAGGTGGGCCATTTCCACCAGTAGATGCCGCGCAGCCAGGGTTTGCCGTGTAGTGCTTGAAACATTGCTTTGTAGCATCTTTCCTGGTCGGCCTGGTTAATTTCGCGGCGGCCTTCGGCGGCTTCGTGCGGTTGCTTCCAGGGAGCAGGGGTGCTGGTAAAACCGACTTCAGTAAAAATCACCGGTTTTTTGTGGCGATTGTAAACAGCTTCTACTTTTTTAACGATTGCTTCTGCGCCGTTCTGGAGGTCTTTTTCTGTGGGCGCATCCTTTTTGCTCAAGGGATAGTAGCTGTCAATGCCGATAAAATCGAATTCTTTCCAAAAAGAAAGGTTCTCGAACTCCTCGCCCCAATTGGCAGCGTAAGTAATTTTTCCGCTGTATAACTTGCGCAGTTTTTGGATGAGCGCGCTCCAGCGGCCTTCGTTGCCGATGGTGGTTTTGCATAGCTCCACACCGGCGCAGAGGATTTCGATGTCGTACATCTCCGCCAGCAAGGCATAATGGCGCATCCAGCGATGATAGTAGCTGAAAAACTGCTCCCAATCCGCTTCCGTTTTCATTTCGATTTCCCCCGGCCAGCTTCGCCCCAACCAAATGTGCGGTTTCAGCATAACGGTCATGCCGAGTTTTTTGGCGGCAAGCGAAGCGTGGATGACACTTTCATCATTCTCGGAGCCAGAATGGCGGGAGTAACGCAAAAACACCGGTTTGTTGGGATCGCGCATGTAGCTAAAGGGAGTGATGGAAACGGCGTTAGTACCCATATCGGCGAGCTTTGCCAATGCTTCGTCAGATTTTTTCGATAAATACCCGTTGTAAATTTGGTAGCCTTCGTGGGCGTGGCAAAATCCTTTTTGGAAATCATCGGAGCCTGGAAAGCGGTTTCGGTCTGCGGAAATTTGTACCCGGTATTTTTCGACCAGCGAATCGAGATAATTCTGCCAGCCGCTTTCCAATTTGGAGATTTCCGATCCGGCTGGCTGCCAGGTGAGGTAGTTTTTCAAAAGCGTTTCCCGGCCAAATTGCTTAATCAAATAGGCGATGAAGGTGCCGGCCAATGGTTTCATTACTAAATCGGATTCTTGCGCTAATAAATTATTATCCAGCAAATCGCTTAAGGGGGCGGCGTTACCGGATTGATGCAGCCGGGCGGCCCAATACTCGTATCCTTCCTTGTGCCAATTGCTGGAAAAATAGACACTTAGCCCCATTTCCAAAACCGCTTGTTTTGGCTCGCCCAATTGGCTGCGCAAAATTAAAGCGGCATCTTGCACGGCATTATCGCCCCGCACGCCATCCTGGATAACGGTATGCACGGCATGTTGCGACAATTTGTATTCCGACAATTTCGTGCTGCGGGAAATCAACCCCTTGTCTTCAAAACTGGGATAAAGGTGGTAATCGATAATGGGCGGCGATTTTTCAAGATTTAAAAATTGGCGGATTTCCTGGCACTTGTTTTCCAAGCGGGCGGCAATTTGTTCTAATTCGATATTCGGCATATTCATTCTGTGAAGGAAAAACCGGTAGTGGGTGGTTTTCAACGCCATTGCCGTTTCCGCTTCAAAATCGCGATGCGCGGCGGGATCAAATTGCCAGCGAGTGGCTTCGTCCTGGGAAAAAAATCCCATCGCCAGGCAGCGGTCGTTTCGAAAAACACGATAATCTCCAACCACGCGAAAAAAACTGAATCGTTGCTGTTCCAGCGAGGCCAAAATTGTTGTATCGCTGTTGCCGCTTAAAATACTGAGTGAATGATTAGGGTTCAGGGGGTTGGGATAAAAAAACGTTAGCAAATCCGTTTCATCCTGATAGGATTTTTGAAACAGGCGAAATCCATTTTCTTCAAATTGCATTGGCAGTTCCGTTGCCAGCTCTTTAATAATTTTATTTGACTGCAAGGTTCCTAACAGCAGAATCGCTTTTTTCTGCAAATCTTCTGCGGTGGTTTCGTGATCGCTTTTTACTTCGACATCGATCCAGCGCGAGCGGGATTGAAAATCTTCGGCAACAGCCTGGTATTGTGAAGCAGAATTCGGATCGCCTGTGCCATAAATGAACAATATTTGGCGGTCGGCGTAAAAGTTTTTTCGCAATTCGGAACGGGTGGGTAAAATTCCAGTATTAACCGGGGCGTCGCTTCCCAAAATCAAATCCCAATCGGCAATATTAAACGTGCCTAACAAAACGAAAATGATAATAACCAGGTATAACAGCAGTTTTTTCATATTCTCGCAATCTGTTTAAATAATTTCATTTTTCATAAGATTCGGGTAAATTACAATCATACTAAAATAATCAAAAATTAAAATAACGAGTGTAGCCAAATGTACAAAACTGTTATTATCGTATTTTCAACTTTTTTGTTCATTTTTAGTTGTGATAGCGACAAATTCCTCAGCTTCAACTATGAAGCGGAACAAATTCTGGAAATTTCTACCGTTACCGGCCGGATAACAAACCAATTTACCGGTGCCCCGGTTAACGATGCGGTTATTCAAATCGGCCTCCAAACGGCAACCAGCGATGCTGATGGGTTTTACCGGCTCGACTACGAGTTAACAACAGACAACGAGCTTGGGCAAGAAGTTGATATTACCATTTCAGCGGAGGACTATCACGAATTTACAACCTCCCGCCAGTTTTTCCCCCAACCGGTTGAGCTCAATTTTCAAATGGAGTTCGGCGCACCGATTTTTGAAGCAATCTCTTTTGCCGAACTTTCCTTTTGCCAGGTGCGCATATTTGATTACCAGGGCGCAGAAGACATTGATACCATTTTCGCGCAAATTCCTTACCTGGATCCGACCACGCGGGATGTCGTCGCGGAAAGAACCGTGGGGTTGGAATTAATCGAAATCCTGGATATAAACCGGGCGCATTACCAGGCAGTTGTTCCGGCAGAAGATCCGCAACTTGGAAATGCCGCTCAAGCAATAAGAGTAACGGCGATTGATAAAAGTGGCTTTATCCGGGTTTTTGATCATGTCAACAATGTGCAATTCCAACCCGATACCCTTCTTTTTGACCCGGGGATTTAGAGGAACTCTATATGTGTAAAACGCAACCGATACGCTTCCTTTTTTTATTTTCTGCCATCATATTGTTTTTTGAAAATTGTGATAGCGACAAATTCTTCAGTTTCAACTACGAAGCCGAACAGTTTGTAGAGCTGGCAACTATCACCGGCCAGGTTAGCAATTTGTTTACCGGCCTGCCCGTTGGCGGAGCGAGAATCGAAATTGAAAACCAGTTTACGGAAAGTGATGACGATGGGTTTTATCGCCTGGATTACCAGTTATCCGACGACGCCGGATTGGGGCGTGATATTTCGATTACCGCATCGGCAGAGGAATTTCTTCCGCTGACGATAACTCGCCAATTTTTCCCCCAGCCTGTTGAGATAAATTTTCAATTGGAACTCGGCGCTCCGGTTATTGAGGATGTTTCTTTCCCGGAATTGAGTTTTGTTCAAGCAATAATACTTGATTACCAGGGAGTGGATGATATCGATACTGTTATTGCCAACATCCGCTATCTGGATCCAGCCACAAATTTGGTTACACAGATATTAGAGCTTGGCATGGATCGAATAGAAGTTGTCGATGCGAATCGGGCACATTATCAATTGGTCGTTGTGCCACAACATCCGCAATTTGGTAGTGTTAGTCCCGGCATTATCGTTACGGTGATTGATCAATCAGGCTTTATCAGCGCTATAGAACATACCAATAATCCATTTAACCCGGATACGTTTTTATTTGACCCGGGAATTTGAGTAGAAATCTTCAAGCGATAAAGGAACGAAATGAAGCATCTGTTAAAGTTTGCATTACCTGTTGTTTTTACAGTATTTATGACCGGGTTAAATAGTTGTAATGAAGATAAATTCTTGGGGTTTAATTATGAAGCGGAGCAATTTATTGAGATCGCTTCCATTAGTGGTGAAGTGAGGAATATATTTACCGGGGATATTGTGCGAAATGCGCGAATCAAAATCGGAAGCCAGGTTACTTTTAGTAATAATGAAGGAAAATATCAAATGGAGTATACGCTTACGGAGGATGATCGTTTAAACCGTGCTGCGCCGATAGAGGCCTCTGCGCAGGATTACCATCCATTTTTTTCTTCCAGGGTGATTTTCCCGCAGCCTACCGAAATCAACATTTCCATGGTTTATGGCTCACCGATTATTGAAACAACTACGTTTTTCGGATTAAATATTTGCCAGGCAATCGTTATGGATTACCAGGGTGTAAACGACATTGATAGCGTCTTTGGAGAATTTGCCTATCTAAATCCCGATAGCAACAATCGAGTGCAGCAGTTTGTAAATACGACGCTGCAAAGAGTAGGCTCTATATCCGATAATCGTGCCCGGTTCGAAGCGCTGATTCCCGTCCAAATCGCTTTATTGCCGGATACAACAGATACAACCGGCACCGGCGACCGCCCACCGGATACGTTATTCGTCAGCCCCACCTACAATTTAATCGCTGTCGATAAAAGCGGTTTTACTGACCGGATATCTCATACCAATAATAGTTTTAATCCCGATACGCTGTTGTTTGATCCGACGGTTGGGCAGCCTTGACTGGCGCATTTCTTTTATTTATTTCAAACCTAACTCATTTATTTTGATTCGATAAATATTTCCGAAACCATTAAGTGGGCTGTTTAGATAATTTTGAAATTCCTCATAGGTGTAAGGTTTCTGCCCTGCAAGGTTAAAGTCTCTATTTATGCGGCTTGAGAAATAAAGGTATTCTCCATCAGGGGATACTTTGGGAGCAAAATCATAAGTATTTGTATTTATTATTTCTCCAATATTTTTGGCCTTCAACCACTCATTGCCTTTTTTAAAGCTGTAATGAATATCATCATAACCGTAGTCACCCGGTTTATGTTGTACCATTATAAATAACATACTGCCATCAGGAGAAACCCCAACATTTCCTTCCCGATATTTAGAGTTAATCGAATCGCCCAATATCTCAGCCGGCATGTAATTTCCATTTACAAATGCCGATTTGTAGACATCCATATCTCCTAATCCACCAGGTCTATTCGAGCAGAAATAAAGATTTCCGTTTAAATCGACGGATGGTGAAAACTCTCGAAATTCTGTGTTTATATTAGCACCTAAATGAATGGGTTTTTCCCATCCACTCGATGTTCTTTCGACATACCAAATATCGATATCGTTTTTAGCAGAATCACCAACTACCGGCCGGTTTGAGCTGAAAAATAGTGTTTTTCCATCAGGGGAAAGTGCTGGTGAACCATCGCTGTATTTTCCTGAGAAAGCAGCTATTTTAGGCTTTGACCAGGTATTTCCATTTTTTAAAGAATAAGCAATTGTACTATAGCGATGATCGTTGCTATAAATAGCATAATAGATTTCTCCGCCATCAGGAGTAACGGTTGCATGGCCTTCAAAATTTCCCGTTGAAATTATCCCGGGAGCAACCATTTCAGGAGCATAATCTACCATATCCTTAACATTTAAATAAGCCATGGAAGAATGTTCTGACTCTCTGAGATTAGAGGAATCTTGTTCTGCGCAACTTATTATTAGTAGAAGGAAGATGGCAGAGGAAATAATTGCTCTTTTCAAAGAAAACGCCTTTCTTTGATTGGCATTAAACCAATACATAACAATGAGTTACCAGTTACGGCCAAACGGCCAATAATTTATTTAGCTGCCGCTGCGCTGGGCACATCATAATAAAATGCTTGTAACACCGCTTTCGTTTCGGCGTCTTGCAGCCAGGCAATGATGGCTAAATTATCGCGATTTAGTTTAATGGGCGGGTTTTTCCAGCCTTCAGTATCGGTAATGCGATTGGCATTTTGGGCAGCATATTCTTTGATATAGTCTGCCAGCTCTATTTCCACTGCCTTCAGTTGAATGGTTTCGCTGAGGGTTAAGCCCTGGTTATCGATTGTTATCACCTTTCCTTCCCCACCGTTGACTAATTTTCGCACGACAAATGCATGGTGATCCACGCCATTGCTGCCGGAGAAATCCACTGAGCGCTCTACCAATGCAATATTCAGCAGAGGATTTTTTTCGGAATCCGGTTGATCGTTGCTCGATTTAATTTGTAAATCGATTTTTACCTGGTCCTGGCTAAGGTCAGCAAGGCCGGAGATATGGTAGCCCGGTTTCGCTTTAAGATGTTTTTCAATAGTATGGCTATAGAGGGTAAAGCGGTTTTTGGTAACAATTTTGGGGCCGCCGCCAACCATTTTGTCTGTACCGTTGATAAAAACCGTTGGCGTACCGAAATTCGCGCCATAGTATTGGTAGCGGGCATCACTGTCATAGTTGGTCATGGGATCCGGGCGGGGAATATGTTGATGGAATTCCAAAATTGCCAATCTCGTTCGCGGGTAATAATCTCGCAAGGCATCGAAAGCGAAATCTGCCGCAGCACAAGGGCCGCATTCGCAACCAGTAAACAATTCCGCTAAAACTACTTGCCCGGTAGTTGTTTCCGGCGGCTGGTATTGCCCCGGTTCAAAATTCGCTAATGAATTCGCAGCGGCTTTCATCCTGGCTTTCAAACCGCTGGTATCGCCGTTAACCTCTGAAAAAACGGCCGTTAATGCTTCCATTAAATTATCCGGCTGCCAAACGGAAAGCCCTTCCAAATAAACATCTATCGCTTTCTCATTATGCCCCAATTTTTGATGGGTCTGCCCCAGCGTGTACCAAAACTCTTTGTTCCAGGGGGCAACCAATTTGGTAATCGGTTGTACCGTTTCCAAG
>CAXHHS010000221.1:0-9138 GCA_964015645.1 uncultured bacterium | reverse complement strand
GGATTTGCCATCATCCATTGTTATCTGGGTATATTCGATGTTTTGTTTGGGGGTTGCACCGGGGTCAAATTTTTGACCGAGGGGCGTTAAATTGCCTTCCGGTTTGCCATCCACATACAGCGATTTGTTTTTTACTTCCACTGTTTGCCCGCCCACGGCAACACAACGTTTAATGTAGTCTATCTTGCGATCCAGGGGGTAATCGAAAACGATAATGTCTTTCGCTTTTGGCTCTGCAATGCTGGGGGAGGCAAATTGCAGCCATTCCGGGAGATAAACTCCAAATTCCGTAAAGGGAATACCTGCCCATACCGGGGTGCGTGCGCCGTAAATAAATTTGTTTACGAACATAAAATCCCCGACTAAAATGGTGTCTTTCATGGAACCAGTGGGGACATTGTAAGAAGCGATAACAAATTGCCGCAAGATTAAGGCGGCTAATAAGGCAATTAACACCGCTTTAATGGTTTCTGACGTTTTATGCTGAACTGCTTTGTGATTGACGCTGACTTTATGGGAGTGTTGGTTGCGGTTATTCGTATGAGTTTTTTTCGTTTTTGATGGTTTGCTTTTCGATTTCAATGCCATCTTCCTTTTATTTATTAAATGATCTTTTTATTCGTGAAAACCCGGTTAAAGTTCCGGTGGTGTTTGATTGATAAGGGCAGAGGGCAAAACGCAGAGGGAAAAGAGAAATTCCACTTAGCTCTCAGCCCTTTACCTCTTCTATAGAAATCAGTCATCAGCAGATAAAACCGATAAAAACGCTTCCTGCGGAATTTCTACCCGCCCGACTTGCTTCATGCGTTTTTTGCCTTCTTTCTGTTTTTCCAGCAATTTGCGTTTTCGGGTAACATCGCCGCCGTAGCATTTTGCCAGCACATTTTTTCGCAACGCTTTTACGGTTTCCCGGGCGATAATTTTATGCCCGATACCAGCCTGGATAATAACTTCGAACATTTGGCGGGGAATCAATTTGCGCAATTTTTGGCAGATTGCCCGGCCTTGCTCGTAGGATTTCTCTGTGTGAACGATAACGGATAATGCATCAAGCACTTCTCCGTTGATAAAAATATCCAGCTTTACCAGTTTTGAATGCTGGTAACCCAAAAATTCGTAATCTAAAGAGGCATAACCGCGTGTGACGGATTTTAGTCGATCGTAAAAATCGAACACGATTTCCGCCAGCGGAAAATGATAGTGCAAGTCCGCCCGGCTGGGATCGATGTATGACGTGTTTTTCAAAATGCCGCGTTTTTCCGAAGCCAATTTCATAATATTGCCGATGTATTCCGGCGGTGAAATAATATGAGCGTCGATGTAAGGTTCTTCCAATTTCTCAAGCGAGCCGGGTTCCGGCAT
The DNA here is from genome assembly GCA_964015645.1 of uncultured bacterium. Lineage (GTDB taxonomy): Bacteria > Calditrichota > Calditrichia > RBG-13-44-9 > J075 > CAXHHS01. The sequence continues at coordinate 7,776 of CAXHHS010000221.1, read as the reverse complement.
TTTGGTGGGATTATCGACAAAATGCGTTTTGCCATCGGTAGTTGTCGCTCGATAAACAACATTTGGGGTGGTAACGATAATATTCTGATCGAATTCTCGCTCCAATCGTTCCTGAACAATTTCCATGTGCAGCAACCCTAAAAAGCCGCAGCGAAATCCGAATCCTAACGCGGTGGAAGTTTCCGGATCGTATATCAGCGAGGAATCGTTTAATACCAACTTTTCCAGCGCAAGGCGCAGGTTTTCAAACTCCTGGCTTTCTACCGGGTAAATTCCGGCGTAAACCATCGGTTTTACCTGGCGATACCCGGGCAACGGCTCCGGTGCGGAATTCTTCTGGCGAGTAACGGTATCGCCAACTTTGATGTCGCGAACGTTTTTCGCACCACAAATTAAATAACCAACCTCGCCGGTGGCAAGTTTGCCGGTACGCACGCGCTTTAGCAGCAGGTTGCCTAATTCGTCCACTTCAAAATCTGTTTGCGTGGCCATAAAGGTGATTTTTTCACCTTCTTTGATCTCGCCATTAAATATCCGCACGTGCGCTATTACGCCGCGATAGCTGTCAAATTGCGAGTCAAAAATCAATGCTTGTAATGGCGCCTCCGGATCGCCCTGGGGGGCGGGTATTCGTTCGATAATCGCTTGCACAATTTCTTCGATGCCCAGACCGCTTTTGGCGCTGGCTAACAAAATTTCATCATCGTCGCAGCCGATGAGTTCAATAATTTGATGCTTCACCACATCCACCTGCGCGCTGGGCAAATCAATTTTATTGATCACCGGGATGATGACCAGGTCGTTCTCCACTGCCTGGTACAGCGTGCTGATGGTTTGCGCTTCCACGCCCTGGGCGGCATCTACTAACAACAGCGCGCCTTCTGCCGCTGCCAGGCTGCGGGAAACTTCGTAGGAAAAATCCACATGCCCCGGTGTATCCACCAGGTTAAACACATATTGCTGCCCATCTTGCGTTTTATGGCTCATCCGGATGGCATGTGACTTAATCGTAATGCCTCGCTCGCGTTCCAAATCCATACTGTCTAACACCTGCGCTTGCATTTGGCGTTGTTGCAGCGTTCCGGTAAATTCTAAGAGGCGATCTGCCAGTGTCGATTTGCCATGATCTATGTGGGCAATAATGCAAAAATTTCTGATGTTTTTCATATTAATTCAACATTAAAGTTTGATTACAAAGTTTGAGAAACGTAATCCTTGGGATCAATTCGATTCAAGAAATCAAAATTATCAAAATCTCTATCGGCACTAAGTATTTGAACAATTCTGTTATTTTTCATTGTTGCAGCATGAATAGCATCGCGAGGTTTTACGCCATTTTTTCGATGCTGGTCAAATAAATCTATTGCAAGACGCATATCAGCTTCCATTACCGGTAGAATTTTTAATGGATACTTTAAAATATCTTTACAAAGTTGTATACCTTTATCAGCAATGCCAATATGCCTATATCTATAAAGCAATTCCTGTAGAATTTCCGTATTAACCGCCGAAACTAATGTTCGAATTTCAACATCTTTTAGAATATGAAGGCAAGGATTTTTATGGGGGTGAGGTTTTCCGGCTGCATACATAAAAATATTCGCATCCAGAAATACTGAGGACTCCATTATTCCAAATATCCCTTCTCGGTCTCTTTCTCCATCTGATTCCAATCGGATACCGGTAGCTCCATACTTGCAATTCTTTTAGTAATCGGCGTCATTTCAAGTTTTGGTTTAATAAAAATTCCATTATCTCTTAATTCAATAAGAACATCTGTTTCCGGCAAAAAACCGAAGGTTTCTCGCATATTTTTAGGAAGTTTAATACGGCCACTTTTATCAATTTTAACGACTTGAGTTGCCATCTTTACCTCTTTATTGTCAAATAATAAATAATTTACTTTCTTACTAAAAAAATCCTGATTTTGAATTTAGCCATTGCATATAATCGAATCAATATAGAATCCTCGCCGCTTTTAGAATTACACAACGATTTCAGATGTTGTGTTTCTTGTAAGCAAACTCCCCAAAACACAATATTGCAAAATACCAACAATCATACCATCGTTAAATACGTTTCCAAGATAATCGATTTTCTCAGAAAGCCTATCAATTTAAAGCAAAAGGTGTCAAATTCAAAGATTGATTTACGAATAGCGTTGGATATAATTTTTTAACGAATTAAGTTTATGAGAAAAACGGAGGCCAAATGAGAATTGCAATCATTGCCGACATTCATGACCATCGCAAAAAACTGCAAAAAGCATTAGCCCAAATTCAAGATGTGGATAAGCTGATTTGCTGCGGCGATCTCTGCTCGCCCTTTATCATCAAAGATTTGGGAAACGGGTTTACTAAACCGGTTCATATCGTATTTGGCAATAACGATGGCGATCATTTTCGAATTACCACAGTCGCCGGCGCCTACGAAAATATTCACCTGCACGGGGAAGTTGCCGAATTGCTGATTGATGAAAAACGCTTTGCGATTTCCCATTTCGATAATATCGGGCGAATGTTAGCCACTTCCGATGCCTACGATGTGGTCTGTTATGGCCATAATCACCAATACGAAGTTACTTTCGATGGCAACACTTTAAAAATCAATCCCGGTGAAATTATGGGCGAACTTACCGGCCATTCCACGTTTGTGGTTTATGATACACAAAGCGGAGAAGTAACTAAATTTGAAGTAGAAACTGAATAGGAAGGATAAAGGGGGAAGGATGAAGGGTAAAAAGTTGTAAGTTTAAAGTGATCTAAAGTTTGCTCTGCCGGAGTTCCTTCGGAACAAGTTTAAATATAGTATAATTAGCTATTTACCAAATTTTTCCTTTACCCTTTAATCTTTATCTTTTACAAACAGGAGGAGCCAATGGAGACGACGATCAAAAACGGGAGGTATACGCTGGAGAATATTCGAGAGCAGGTTGTGGGGATCGACAAAAAGATACCGCTTTACGATGGAAGGCTCACCCAATATATCAACTTTGACAATGGCGCCAGTACACCCATTTTGCAACCGGTAATGGATACCGTAAATCATTTTATGGAGTGGTACAGCAGCGTGCATCGCGGCACCGGGTTTAAATCGCAATTATGTTCGCACATGCACGAGCATTGCCGCGAAATTGTTGCCCGGTTTGTCAATGTGGATTTGGATCAACATGCCATTATTTTTGGTAAAAATGCCACCGAGGCGATTAATAAACTGGCGCACCGGCTTCCCTCAAAAAAGAGCCAGGTGGTGCTGGTTAGCAAAATGGAGCATCATTCCAACGACCTGCCCTGGCGCTCCTGCAGTAAAGTTGTGCATGTGGAGGTCGATGAATTAGGCCGCCTGCGAGAAGACGATTTGATTGCAAAATTGGAAAAATATAAAGATAAAGTGGCGTTGTTTGCGGTTTCCGGTGCATCCAATGTAACGGGATGGGTAAATGATGTGCATCGCCTGGCGGAAATTTGCCATCGCTACGGCGTCAAAATTATGATAGATGCTGCGCAATGGGCGCCGCACCGCAAAATTGATATGCGCCCGCAAGACGATCCCGGGCATATCGATTTTTTGGCATTCTCCGCCCATAAAATTTATGCACCGCTGGGAACCGGTGTGCTAATCGGTGATAAAGAAGATTTTTTGGAAGGCGATCCCGATATGGTTGGCGGTGGTACCGTTGATGTTGTGGCAATCGACCACACTTACTGGGCGGAAGTGCCGGAGAAAGAAGAAGCCGGAAGCCCGAATACCGTTGGTATTATTGCGTTGGCAAAAGCACTATCAGTGATGGAAGAAATGGGCATGGAAAATATCGCTGCTCACGAAGCCTGCTTAACCAGCTACGCGCTCGATAAAATGCGTATGATTCCCGGTGTGGTCATTTACGGTGGCGCCGACCCGGATGACGTGGAAAATCGTATGGGCGTCATCTCCTTCAACGTTTTGGGCGTTCCCAACGCACTAACAGCGGCAATTTTGAATTACGAAGGCGGCATCGGCGTGCGTAACGGCTGCTTTTGCGCCCAACCCTACATGAAACACCTGCTGCAATGTTCCGACGAAGACCAGAAGATGATGGAGCAAAAAATCGTTACCAAATGGAAGCACGATTTACCCGGCGCAGTGCGAGCCAGCTTCGGCATTTATAATACCGAAGCGGAAATCGATGTCTTTATCGATGTTCTCAAACGCATCGTTAGCCGCGACTGGAAAGGGGATTACGAGGAAGATACCAAATTAGGCGAGTTCCAATTGAAAGGGTTTGAGCCGCATTTTGAGGCGTATTTTGTGCTTTAAAAACGAGTCAAAAATATTTGAAATTTATTGAACACCGATGACACCAATTAACACGGATGTGTTTTTATGAATTGATCCGTGAAAATCTGTGTAATCCGTGTCATCAGTGTTCCAGTTTTCCATTGGAGAAACCAACCATGAACGAAATCATCAGAATCCAGGATCAACTCCGTAAATCCTTTGAAGGTGATGCCTGGCACGGTACAGCATTGTGGGAAATCTTGCATGATGTAACCGCCGCACAAGCCAGCGCTCAACCGCTGCCGAATGCCCATTCCATTTGGGAAATTACCCTGCACATCTCCGCCTGGCAAAACGCTGTAAACGAACGCATAAATGGCAATCCTGCTGTGGATCCGCCGGGAGGTGATTGGCCTGAGATCACCGATACCAGCGAAGCCGCCTGGCAGCAAACGCTGGCAGATTTGAAAACCAGCTACGAAACGCTGTTAAAAACGCTGGCAACCTTCCCGGAGTCCCGCTTAGATGAAGCAGTGGCAGATGGGTTTTCAACACATTATGTTACGATGCACGGGCTAATTCAGCATAACCTCTATCATGGTGGGCAAATTGCGCTGCTGAAAAAAGCCTTGCAATAATCGAAGGCCACAAAAAGTCCTAAGGCACAAAATAAAACCGGTATCTTTTTGTGCTTTTTGAGCCTTTTCGTGTCAAATAAAACGTGCGAGATTCAATAAAATTATTGGATTTTTAAAATGAAATTTTTCCATGCCGTTTTTGCAATATCTATTTTTCTGCTTTTAACAAGCTGCGAAAAAAACATAACGCCGTTTGTCAGCGAACAGGCGGAAGCTTCGCTCAGCAATTTCATTCTTAAAAATGCACATTTGGAATTAAGCGACGAATTGATCGCCTGCGCTGCCGGCGGCCAAAGGGTGCTGTGGGAAGACCCGGTGTTCCCGATTTCGGTTATTTTCTATCCTGTCGATGGCGCAACTAATTTTCGCTATTTCGAAACTGCTTCTGTTGGCGTTGACCCGGATGATTTCTCCCGCTATAGCGAAAAAAAGTTTGCGGACGTTGGCATTTTTAACGGCTATCTCCGGCGATTTTTACGCAATCCGGTAGACCGGGATGTATGGGGAAGAGTGGTTTACGAAACGCCGGGAAAGCTGCACATCTCCAACGCTATTCGCATAAAACTGGTCGATAAACCTTCACAATTTGCGCCGGAATTATGCCAAATCGATTTAACGACGGCAACCGAACCGCGCTTTCAATGGCAGGATGGCATCATCCCGGAAAATGCAATCTACTTCCACGTCGTCTCCGATGAATTCGGCAACCTCATCTCCGGGACGTATACCTACGATAAACATTTCCGGTTTTATGATTTGTCAAACGTCGTTTTAAATATCCGCGATGTAAACCCGCCACCAACGCTGGAACCCAATAAAAAATATATATTTACCATGCTCGGAGTTAGCCTCGATAATTGGGTTAATCTCGCCATGGAAAAAGAATTTTTGACACAATAATCCCCAACGCTCATCAACCACTTTTTTCCGAAGAGATTTAGTGAATGCTACCGCACCGCGAGTTACTTCTGTACCGCAATCAGCAATTAAATTGAAATAATACCCGATCCGGTTTAACGGAAATGAACTAAAAATCGCACAAAAGTGCAAACAGTTTGGAGGTAATAAAATTTGATTAGGGAGGAGTAATTAGATAAAAAAAGAGAAGGAGGGTTGTAACACTTTGTATTGGGGGAGCTTAGGAGATTTGATGAACATAAATCGTAATTTTTTTGAACATGGATAAACGGATGACACGGGTTACCACAGATTGATTAAAAATATTTTTGAAAATCGGTGATAATCCGTCTAATCAGTGTCATCCGTGTTCCCATTTGATTGCGGCTATGCTGCGTCAGGTCAATCGGTGGCAAATAAATTATGATTGGGTTTGGTGGACTTGCTCGTTAATCCAGGAATAGGTTTTACTTAATCCTTCAACCAACGGCCGGGTAGGTTTCCAGCCTAATTTTTGCTCGATTAAATGATTGTCGGAATTTCTGCCACGCACTCCTAACGGGCCGGGAATATGATTGATCGTTAAGCGTTTACCGGCAATTTCCATCACCATTTGGGCTAATTGGTTGATAGTCACCATTTCCTCCGAGCCAATATTGACCGGCCCGGTAAAATCCGAGCGCATTAATCGCAGAACGCCTTCCAGACATTCATCGATATAAAGAAAGGAACGGGTTTGTTTACCGTCTCCCCACATTTCGATTTCACCACTGTCTTCTACTTCGGCCACCTTACGACAAAAGGCTGCCGGCGCTTTTTCCTTGCCGCCAGCCCAGGTACCCTCGGGGCCAAAAATATTGTGAAAGCGCGCGATACGAACTTTCATATTGTGATTGCGTCCAAAAGCGAGGTATAATCGCTCGCTAAAGAGTTTTTCCCAACCATACTCGCTGTCCGGGTTGGCAGGATAAGCGGAATCTTCCGAGCATTTGGGATTATCAGGATCCATTTGGTTGTGCTCCGGGTACATGCAGGCGGATGATGAGTAGAAAATATGGTTGATATTGCGTTTATAACACGCTTCTAACACATTAAGGTTAATCAGGGCGGAATTGTGCATAATATCCGCATCGTTTTCGCCGGTAAAGATGTATCCGGCACCGCCCATATCCGCCGCAAGTTGATACACTTCATCAAAATGCTGATCGATGACATGGCGGCAGATTTGTGGATCGCGCAAATCACCGATAATGAAATCATCCGCTGCCGTTGGTGAAAATTCGGGATATTTTAAATCCACGCCCCGGGTCCAGTATCCCTCTGTTTTTAATCGTTTAATTAAATGACTGCCGATAAAACCGCCAGCGCCGCAAACCAGTGCTTTTTTCATTTTGACATCCTTATCAAATTGGGTTATTCATTGTATTTATCTTACTTCCACTAATACGCCCCTCTTCCGCCAAATACAACCGGAACGGTTTCGAGCATGATTTCCATATCAAAAAAAACCGATTGGTTCTCGATATAATACAAATCCAGGAGACACATATCTTCGAAAGACAGGTCGCTGCGCCCGGAAATTTGCCACAGCCCGGTAATGCCGGGTTTAGTTTTGCCGCGGTTGGAATACCAATCATAATTGGCTTTTCCGTTTTTGAGTTTGATAAAATCGTTTACCGGTAAAGGCCGCGGCCCCACAAGGCTCATATCACTTTTAAGAACATTGATCAGTTGGGGAATTTCGTCAAGGCTATATTTTCGCAACCACTTTCCAATCGTCGTAATTCGCGGATCATCCTCTAATTTGAAAAGTACGTTATTGTTACCGTTTTTATGCCACAGGGCCTCTTTTTGGGACTCAGCATTCTCATTCATGGTGCGAAATTTATAAAACCAAAATTCCTTTCCCCCTTTATAAAGCGCACGTTTCTGCTTAAAGAAAACTGGCCCTTTGGATGAAGTTTTGATCAGCAAAGCAATCATC
>CAXHHS010000220.1:0-9165 GCA_964015645.1 uncultured bacterium | reverse complement strand
CGATGCAATGGAGTCTCGTGGGCTCGGAGATGTGTATAAGAGACAGTTTTTACTGTTATTACGATTTCCAAAGTGTCCCCCGGATGTTATAAACCATAACACCGGCACATAAAAAATAAGTCTTAGAGCGTGTTTGAAAAATCTAATTTTATGCCACCAAGACACAAAAAACACCAAGTTTCACTAAGTTTTATTTTTTTTGTGATTCTTTGAGCCTTCGTGACTTAGTGGCGAATTTCTGAACATCCTCTTAAAAATTCAGGTGTCATCAATGGAGCAATATTTTAACCGCTGGATTAAAATCATTCTGTTCGTTTTGTGTATTGCCGCGCTGCTATATTTCCTTGTTTCGATTGGAGATTTGGTTAAGCTGCTCATTATATCCGCATTGCTGGCGTATATTATTGACCCGCTTGTAACACTTATAGAAGCCAACGGGATCGGCCGCACTTTTGCGACAGTCATATTTTTCATCGTTTTAGCATTTGTCATCGGAACAACGGTGATATTGTTGATGCCCTACATCGGTTCGGAAATCGCTACCATGAGCGATGGTTTCGATGCCCAAAAAGCGAAAGCGGCGATTCAGCGAATTAACCGGTATTTTAACGAAAATTTTGCTTTCCTGGGCGGGCAGGATTTAAACTTGACCAGCGAAGTTGCCGACAGGTTGGTTGGATTCGGCAACGAGATGCTTCGCAATGTTTTTAGCGTGTTTACGATGGTCACTTATATGGTGATTATCCCTTTTATCGTGTTTTTCTTTTTAAAAGATGGCCGGTCTGCCAAAAAAACGGTTATCGAGTTTGTTCCCAATCGCTATTTTGAGCTGACCTGCAATTTGCTTTATAAAATGGATGTTCAATTGGGCAACTATCTCCGCGGGCAGGTTATCGATGCGCTGATTATCGGCATTCTCTCCACAACAGCGATGTGGCTGTTAGGTGTCGAAAATTTTTTGATTATCGGTGTATTTGCCGGTCTGGCGAATTTAATCCCCTACATCGGGCCATTATGCGGGGCAATTTTAGCCATTTTGCTTTCGCTGCTGAATACCGGGGATGTGACCATGGTATTATACATCGCTGTTGCGTTTGCGATTATCCAATTAACCGATAACGTTGTGGTTCAACCGGCGGTAGTGGCGAAGAACGTGGATTTGCCGCCGTTAGTGGTTTTGTTGGTCGTTATTATCGGAGGGAAGTTTTTTGGCATCCTAGGAATGATCCTCTCGGTTCCGGTAACGGCAATTTTGAAAGTAACCTTTCAGGAGGGGGTGAAAATTTATCAGCAGTATCGGTTTTCTTAGAAAACGTTTTAAAAGTTCCCTTTTTTACACTTTGATTTTCTGATAATTGTAACGCCAAGCTTAACCTGCGAGTGGCATGTGGTAATCCCCCTTAAAAAACACCTAACTCTATGGTCTTACATGGTCTTACAAACATTCCGAACCCGCTCGTCAGGTTGAAGCAAGGTTAGGCATTTGACGACTATATAAACACACTGCCTGCAGTTAGTGTAAAAGGTATTTTTACACTTGTTATTTGACCTAAGACATATAAATTTCGCTTTCGGACAAATGGCATAATCTCTTTAAACTGATGGTATTCATCTAGAATTATATGTGCTTCATGATTATTCTTGTGTAGGCATATTCGCTCTTTAGGTATTTTCTGCTTATTTTTTAGCATTCCTCTTAGTAAAACTGGTTTACCAGGATAAATGAGTTCATAGGTTGTTGTAGATGAATCTTGTTGAGAAATTTTTTTACTAATTTGATCAACCTCAAATTCCTTGTGTTGGAAAAATAAAATTAGATTTGAGATTAGTAAATAAATGTTGTCATTATCTTTTACAAACCATTTAAACTCAAAGTCTGCACCTGCCTCAAGTGGCCATTTTAACTTGGCTTTTGGTTTGAGCACTATCTCATTAATTGATGTAAGTTTGTTTATTTGATAAGAGCTGGTTTTTGAATAATTCTCGCTTTTACCGTTACTTTTGATCAAACGCCTTAGTTTGTCAAAATGAGTTTCATCCCTCAAATAATTGGCTAGAATTTGATCTTTTACTTCCTTTAGTATTTTTGGATTATTAAAAAATATTGCATTTGGTATAGACCGTTTGAAGACACTGTCTTTAGAATCTGACTTTAGCTTCAAGTTACGAACTAATTTATTTTCATGTGAATCAAACACGTAAATCTCCTAAGGCATTTTTAATCTCTTTTTTGGAGATTCTTTATATATCTTGGAGGTTCTTTTTGGGAAATTTTTAACCGTGATCCATCTTTTAAACCAAAAGTATCTATAAACATCTCAAAATCATTAGGATCTCCAAGATTTAATTCTTCAACAATTTGAATAAGTAAGCTTTCCTCTTCTGAATCTTCATCTATATCCGCTTCATATTCTAACCCATTTGGATCTATAATCACCACATGCACAAAATTCACTTTGGTCTCCAAGCTATATTCTATACATAAAATTTTTTAGTACATTAATAAAACTCGATGAATTTTCAATACAATATTTTTCTATGTCAATTCTTTATTGTCTGAACTAAATCTGTGAATCAACCCAGTTGACAATTCCCCTAACCCTGGTATTAAGTCTTCTAGCTTGAGCTTCAGTTATCGCATCTTCAGGTTTTGTAATGATACCCGTTACTGAATCCTGAACTGGATAAAGTAATTTGTTTCTTATACCGGCTAATGAAACAGCAACTCCGGCAACGGAATGGCCATGACCACGTCGTTGAGCTGCTAAAGTAAAGTTTCTGATTTTATCATTGTGTCTTACTTGAGCTCCAACAGGTAACCCGGCAACAACAGAAAGAGCACAGCCTGTAGATTCGAAAGCGTGATAGGAAAGGAATGCAGATTTTTCCTGAATTCCTGCATTTAAAGTCGTATCAGATGCCTCTAAACTGCGCCTTGCAATTCTTTGGAAATCATCTTCTAAAGGCATAATTATAGATTTCTACTCCACGAGTTGAGATTATACGATACCAATTTTTAGGAAGCAACTTGGGATTTTCGTAATACTTCATTGGAATTGGATTTATAATTGGAAGAATTCGCGTTTCTAAAAACCAGTCGGCGAAAATTGACTCTAAATCTTGAATTGCCCCGAACGCAGTACGATTGGTTGTAAAAGCGTGAAAAACAATTGATTTTCCCGGACGTTTTAGAGGAGGCGCGGTTACTACAAAGCGAATTGTGTGCTTAACTTGTCGTTTGCTAAAAAGTTGAGATGAAAGTAAAAGGCGATCTCTTAGGTTCGGCTTCATTCCTTTTGGAAAAACATTTTCTCGTGCATTAAATTTTACAATTTCGATCATACTCATTCTTTTCTCTTTAGATGAACCTTTTTTACAGCCTAACAAGTAATTATATCGTTTTTTTGATATTACAAAAGGTTCTTTATTCTGATCGGTAATATTTTGAAAATTTACTGTTTTTTAGCGGCATCATGCTCTTCCGTAATGTTATGAAAAAACTGTATATCATGCAGTTAGATTAAACCTTCCACCCAATATACAAATTTAACGAAAATTAATTAAAGGATTTTTCACAATTGCCAGACAGCATTCCGCGCCATTTCAATTCCCAACATCACTGCCGCAATGCCCGGCGGGGTAAAATATTCCGTCTTCAACAAGCTGTTGGGAAACTCGAATTCCTTTCCCAATTGAATAGAAACGAGCCTGCCGCATTCTCTTCCGGCTGCAAAATCCGCAGCAGAAAATGGTTCATCAATGTTGATTTTGGAAAGCCGCTGGTTTTTCCAGCGTTTACCGGTGCGATGGTTTTCAATCCAGGCAGGGTCTTTGATAAAGAGCAGAATGCAAATTTCCGGGCGTAATTTAAGGAGATCGAAAGCGATACCGGTCAAATATAATTCGGCGCTGCCTTCGGTTTCTAACATTTGCAGGAGTTGCAAATCGGGGAATTCATAAAAATAGTCAAAAGAATTTTTCCCGGTAGATACCTCAACTTCGGAAATTTCAAAAATTTCTTCCAGGTATTCCCGGTATACATTATGGGTAACGGAAAACTCTTCTTCAAAGGCGTTTGACACCGGCTGCATCATCATCGAAGGAACGGTGTGTAATATCCTTCGCCCCGGCATGTTTTGGGGATAAACCGTTCGCAGCAGCGCTCTATAGCTATTTTTTTCAGCGTAGATAATGAACGTCGAAATACCGATAGAGGCATTTCTGCCGCAATCAAACGTTAGCGGGTTGCCCTGTTGGTGAAGGATGCTTCGCAATTTTAATGCTTCTGTAAACTCATAAAAGTCAATGACTTGCAGAAAACGTTGCCTAAACATAGCCAATAATTCGAATTCCAAAATATCACAGCTTTTTAGCGTCTGAAAATAGTTGCCGAGCGCGCAATTGAGTTTTATCGTTTCGGTTATAGTTAGTGTAGTCATCCGGTAGGTCATTCCATTCCATAATCCCGGCAGCAATTCTTTTTGCTTTTGTAAATACAGTTCGCCATGCATTTGAAATGGTTGTTCCAACGGTTGGCGAGAATTCGTATCAAGCGTTCCTAAAATCGAATCCGGGTTTGATTTTTGAATATCCGGTGCAGGTAACACCGCTGCCGGAAAGAGCCGGCTGTTAGCTTTCAGCATTTTACCGACGAAGTTTTCCGCATATTGCCAGGAAAGATATTGGTAGAGCTTCGGGTTGGCAATCGCGGATTGTTGCCAGGCAATAATATTTCTGGTGTTTTTCCCAGCGGCCCAATCGGTTAGAATTTCGTGTAAGCTTAACATAGCTGTAAAATTTAGGCGTTTCTGTAGACAGTGCTGTAAAAACGAGCCGTTATCACGGAGTACTTTGAGTAGACAAATTCCCCTCCTTACTAAGGCGGGGAATTTTTTTTCCTCTCTACAAATCTCACTAAAGCTAACGTGCGCGTGGGTGAGCGGCGGTCTTTGCATGATACGAAAAACAAAGGGCGGCAACCGAATAAGTTCCGCCCTTTGTTTAATTCGTTTTCAGTAGCCGAGAATGATTAAGCGGCTAACCTTAAAACTATTGCTCGATAATACACTGGCAATTTTATTTCATCAAAATCATCTTTTTTACCTGGTTAAACTGCTGTGAAATAAGCTGATAGAAGTAGATGCCGCTGGCAACTTTTTCACCGGTATCTGTGGTGGCATCCCAGGTGATGTTATGAACACCGGATTCAAATGTGTTACTTGCCAGTGTGCGCACAACCTGCCCGCGCATATTAAAAATTTTCAAGCTCACCTCTCCCGCCTCCGGTAAGGCAAAGCGGATGGTGGTGCTGGGATTAAACGGGTTGGGATAGTTTTGTTCCAGCGCATATACCAGCGGAATAGCGGCAATTTCCTCTACGCCATCTTTTTCCACTGCAAAGGGAACCGGTGTGGGCAACGGCATTGCAGAGTTGTGATGCCGGAACGTTACGCCTTGCTGTGCCTGGATTCTTTGAGCACAAACCGCACCTTTAAAAACGACGTTATCTTTAATTTCTACCGAAGCAGTGGGGGCAATTATCGATCCTAAAACCGAGGCGCTTTGCCCAATTTTTACATCGCCTGTTTGCAGCGTGTTAAAGGTTAATTCCGTTGAACCGATTTCGCCAAACGGGGCAATTTCTACCCGGGAGTCGTTTCGGAAAGAAAGATTATCCGTAATGTTTACGGAAACCGGGCCGGAGGCGACATCGACGGACAGCAAAGATAACGCTTCCAAACGAATCGATTCGAAGAAATAATCTCCGGAGCTTAACAGCAGTACGCTGCCGACTTTTACTTGAATATTGCCGTAAGAACCGGGAGCCAGCGTAAGTGTGTCGCCGCGAAAGATTTCGAAATCATCCCCACCGGCAGTAAATGACAATGCAGGTAATTTGAACGAATCGAGTACGGCAAATGCTGTGATGGTTCCGTTGACAATACCACGATTGTTGATACGATTGCCAGCAATAACATCGCCATTGATTGTTTGATCTACGCCGATATCCAATCTATCGAGCGCCATCAAATCGCCGGTGTGTGTGCTGGGAGCGCCTTCTCTAAACCGAAGGCGGCGGTTTGAGAATATATCGCCTTCGGAATCGACCTGCTGGTCAACGCTTACATTATCATTGGCGAGAAAAACAAACTGGTGCAAATCGAAAGAAACTTTTACGGTTAAAATAACCGGTACAACCACTTCCGCTGCGTTTACTGCGTTGCTGTTAATCACCAGTTCGCAATTGTAAACATTCGGAACCAGGCCGGTTGCATCAACGGAAACTTCCACTGCCAGGTCTTCTTGTCCGGCAATATTTCCGGCATCCGGTGTAAAATCCAACCAGGGACATAAATCGGCACTCGGTAAAAGTATCGCGTCTTTTCCCGTTGTTAACATATCAGCAATAACAGCACGCCCGTTGCCGGTTTTAGCCGGGGTATTTTCCGTAATCGTAAAATCCAGGGTTGGTCCGCCGGGCGGGGCGATATTGGCAATAACCAAATCCGTCGTATCCATACCGCCGACAAAAACTTCGAATTTTAAAGTGTCGGGTGCAACGGTAATCCGGGGATCGGTCGAAAGCTCGCAGGGCGCGAAGTCTAAACTCAAGCCCTCAAGATCGTTATCAGCCGCTTCAAAAAATTCGTAAACGAGATCGGCATCAACGCCAATCGGCTGTGGTTCGGCAGAAAGGTCCGTTTCACCATCATCAATAGCAAATCCCTGGCCCGGGGTGCGTCCGGCCAATCCGCCGGTAGCATTCACCGTTCCATAGGTCACGTTATAAGTGCTATCAACCTTAAGGGTAATGGTAAAATTGTTCACGTTTGTAAGGCCAAATTCCGGTACGTCGATAAAACTTACACGAAATTCGCCGGGAGTGCTGTCATCAATTAATACGCTGCCGGCATTATTGGGGCTAAGGTCTGTCCATACGCCGGCAATCCGTGGAGGGCCATCAATAAATTCTTGTACGGATGGGCTAAAATCACGATTAGCCTGCCCGCTATCGGCAAAAGAGATAAATCCGTTAGAACAAACGAATACCGAAGTGTACGTCGCATTGCAAAATGTGAAGGGAAATGGCAAGGTGATTTCAACGGCGTCGTCATCCCCTAAAGGAAGAACACCTCCGGAGCTATTAAAAATAACATCGGCGATTTCGAAACCGCCAGCCGGGGAGTTTAGTGCGGTAAAATCGCAAGGATCATCAATGTTTGGATCGGCACTTTCGTTGAGATTCCAAAATTCTTCCGGCCCGGGAAGGATAATCGTTCCGCCATCCGGGGTGCTAAAACCACCGGCCAGAATTTGATCAACATATACCGCATAATCTGCACCCGGGGTTAGTCCATTTAATGTGTAGATGCCATCCGGCCCTAATTGCCCCTGGGTAAAATCGCCGGAAATTGCTGAAATCGCATCGCCAAAGGGGTTTGCGATATTGCGGGCAATAACATTTGCACCGGTTAACTCGGTAAGCCCATCGGCTAAAAAGATGGTTCCGGTAATGGTGGCAAAATCTCCCGGCCAGCCGGCAGCCGGATAAATATTGGAGAGAGAGGCGATATCGTCTAACTGGTTTACCTCTGACTGCGCCTGACCGGTACCGGTAGCGGATATATCAATAAAAGGATACATCGTTTCAATATCAGCGATGGCAGGCCCACCGGAATAGGGTGGCGTGCTACAGCTAACTGGCGCCGTGGCATCGCCAAAAAAGATGATGCCGCCATTGGTTTGAGAGTGCGCAAGGTTTATGGAATGGCCAAACTCATGTGTAAAAACGCCGGCATAACGCGCACCATCGGTATCGGCGGGATCAACGGTTGTGCCGTTAATGACCACAAAACTTTCTGTGATGGTTGTGCCAGTAGTATGTTCGGGAATTGCCAATCCCAGCACGCCGGGCGGGGCGCCGAAAAAGTTGGATAGGATGTCGCCATCATTATCATAGACGACATAAATCCCGCCGCCGTTATCGGGACCAACAACCTGGTCAATGTTGGCAAGGGTTATTTCGGTGGGGACACCGGCGAGCTCAATTTCGCCGGCAACGATGGCAGAAAAAGAAGCAGTTGCAACTGAAGTCCATTGGTCGAACCCGAAACTGGTCAAAGCATCAGCCTGGACATTGCTCAGCGGGCCGAGATCGCTTAAATCCGTAAAAACTTGCACGTCGCCCGTCCCATAGGCAAAAGGGGTTTTGGTAGCAGCGTCTACCAGCAGCGGGCCGCCGGCAAACAACGGTACGGCGCTCAATAAAATGGCCGTTATTAATGTCAATATCATCGTTAGTAAATTATTTCTCTTCATGCTGCATTCTCCTTTCTTCTACCCAGCGTAGTTGTACTGCTTTCCTCACGAAAGAGATGAATGTTTCGGCATCAATCGTACTATTCGATTGCAGCAATTTTGCTTCCGCTTGAGTGAGTAATCCTTTTTGAACTTTCAGGCCGGTAAATAACCCGCGGTTATCAATACGATTATGGATTTTACCTTCGATGATGGAAAATTTCCCCTGGAACAGTCCAACGGTAGTGCGAAGCCCGGTAACAGAAGCGGGTTTGTAGAGAAATAATATAACTTCTTCGCCTTCGGCATAAGTTGGCCATCCTTCCGGCGTTACCATTGCATTGATGCGCCCATTATCCATTGCCCGGGGTTTAAGCAGGCCGAATTGCCGGAAAGTGTAGGTTCCCTCCAGGTCGCCACGAATTGCTTCCCGGACATTAACCGTGATTTCGGTATAGGGAACGTTATTATCTAAACCGTCGCTCACAGAAGCAATATTTCCGACCAATATAATCTCGGAAAGCGAGATTAAATCGACCAGGTTACGCTGCTTCAGCGAAGCGCTGTTAATGGCTGTTGTGCCCAAAATCGTAATACAAATCGATAATAGGCTAATGATTGAGATCTTAGCTCGTATCTTCATCGGATACCTCCATAGGTTGATCGGATTTATGTTATTTCAAATGTTTTCCTGGCTTGCGATACAAGTGCTTTAGCAAAAATTATTCAGGAGATCAAATTGAGAAAGAAGCGGTTATATTTTGCGAAAATTTTTGCCTTAAAGGGGTGATAACCGCCACAAATTATTAAGGGATTTAACAAATAACAAGATTTTGTTTCTGCCTGGAAAGAATATCAAAAACCCAG
>CAXHHS010000219.1:0-9174 GCA_964015645.1 uncultured bacterium | reverse complement strand
AGTTGGATTGGCAAACCCGGGAAGGCGAATCCATATCTTCACCTTGCAGCAGCACTTCCAGGTGGATATCGTAGGAGCGATCTTCTGCCGATTGCAAATAGGGCAGGGGAGCAGGGTCTTGTTTTGGCCCGGCACAGCGGAAGGGTTCCAACGCATCCATCGTTACCACCCAGGGAGAAATTGAGGTGGCAAAATTCTTCGCCAAAAAGGGGCCTAACGGCACATATTCCCATTTTTGAATATCCCGCGCGCTCCAATCGTTTACCAGCACCATTCCGAAAATATGATCGGCAGCATTCGACATCGAAATGGAGTTTCCCAATTCATTTCCGGGGCCGGTAAAAAACCCCATTTCCAATTCAAAGTCCAGCAGGCGAGAGGGGGTAAATGCCGGGGCATCGGCGTCATCCGCTTTGGTTTGTCCCATCGGGCGGCGAACCGGTGTACCACTAATAATAACCGAGCTGGAGCGCCCATGATAGCCGACTGGAATCCATACCCAATTGGGCATCAACGCATTATCCTTGCCGCGAAACATGGTGCCGACATTGGTGGCATGTTCTTTCGAAGAATAAAAATCGGTATAGTCACCGATGGTCGCCGGGAGCAGCATTTCTACCTGGATTGCCGGGAGTAATACGGAATCCCGCAACTTTTGATTATCGCGTAAATCCGGTGTATCATGTCGCAGCAGATGGCTGATGGTTTGCCGCGCCTCCTGCCAGGCATTTTTGCCTGCGCTCATAAACGCGTTCAGGGTGGTTTGTTGAAAATAGTCTTTGCCGCTTAAATTGGAGTTGCTAAAAAAACCGTTGTCCTCTAAAACGGATAAATCCAAAATATAATTGCCGATGGCAACGCCAATCCGAGAGCTGCTGCCGGATGATTTACGAAAAACGCCATAAGGTAAATTTTGGATGGGAAAATGGGAATCAGGAGAAACGTCGATGAAGGAGCGTAATTTGGGGTCAGTGGTTAAGTTCATTTAATCCTCTGGTTTACTGAATGTTTAAAAAGTGGAGTTATGGAGTATTAGAAGTATGGAATATTCCTGCTACAGTATTCAATACTCCACCACTCGGCCAGTTTTACAACAGCTTTAATGTCGAAAGATCCTCTCGCGGTTCATCAAAACTACAGCTGCCAAACGAAATGACATTGTTCGATCGCGCACTTTCAATATCCTGCATACTGGCGCGAAGGTTTTTCCAGGCAAAGGCGCGTTTGGTAAAGATAAAGTTTTTGGGGTCTTCGTCTTCGATGATTTCCAGAATATCATGCTGTTCCAGTTCGTGAGCTTCCGCCAAAATTCCCGCGCCAAAAACGTTGAGGAAACCGTGCATTTTTACCTGGCCAGGGCCGTTAAAATGGCGCAACGGATGATGCAACCCAGCAGTCGCTTTTAGCGACACTTTTTTAATACGACAATTTGCAATCACAAACGCAACCTGTTCCGGGGTTGGATACATGTGCGGCTCTACACCGCCGCAGCGTAGTTTAAACCCGGCTTGCCGGTAGCGCTTAAACTTACGCGCTCCACTGATATAGTGGTTATGTTCGGCGATTCCTCTTATTTGGGCTTTAATAATATTTTTCCAATATTTGGGAAATGCCGCTTCATAAAATGCGGTTAGCGAAGGCGGGCCATTTTTTTCGACGGCAGAGGCAATGCGGTTTAAAAATTTCGCCGTTGCGGAAGAGTCAGCTGATAGCAAGACATTCCCCGGGATTTTTGCCTCAAGGGCATCGGCAATGACTCGCTCCCCGTGGTATTCCGTAAATTGAGCGATTGTTTCCAAATCAGTATTGAGATTTTCGAAAAACTGTTTCTGGCTTTGTCCGTTACTGCTTAAAATAGAAAAACGAAATGGCGCGCCATTGTTAAATAAACTGTCTTTGTAGTCTTTTAACTCTTCCAAACGGTTTACCGGGCAAATAAAGCGTGAGAGCATCCATTCGTCGGTTGAGTTGCGGTAGTCGGCGTAATTTCGGATTGCCTCATCCATTGGCAACTGTGCCGGTGGAAAAAGTCCAGCATAATCGATAATTTTTTCCATAAAGTGATGAAACGGGTTTGCCATCAAAACTTCCTTTTTATAACAAAATAATTATGCCATTTTTCTTCTTCAAATGTGACAACTTATTTTTAACCAATCCCAGCTTAAGAAAGGGCGCAAGAATTTAAAAAAGTTTGGAGTGAAATCAAATATTCAAATTAAAGTGTAAATTATCTTGCCTTGCCGGGGTGGTATTTGTAGAATGAGGCGATTTTCGATTTTCAAGTGGAATAAGCTAAAAACAGACAAAAACCAATGAACAATAAATGAACGAACCAGATAAAACATCCCATTGCATCATCCTGCACTATTCCGAAATCGGCTTAAAAGGCGGCAACCGGAAAACGTTTGAAGCGCAGTTGATGAGCAACATTCGCACCGCGTTAAAAGGCATTATCAAAGTGCATGTCGCTCGCGGATACGGGCGGTTTTTGATCGATCTCCCGGAAGTGTTTGATTGGCCCACCATCTGCCAGCGATTAAAAAAGGTAGTAGGGCTGGCGAATTTCGCGTTGGCGGAAGCACACCGGCAAGACATAGATGAAATTTTGCCATCTGCCGTGCGGCAAATGGGGAGACTAAATTACGACTCTTTTGCGGTCGTAACCCGCCGGGTGCAAAAAGCGTTTCCGTTGCGATCGAACGAAATATCAACGAAGGTTGGGGCGGCGAGTCAGGCACAAAGCGACGCGCGCGTCGATCGAAAAAATCCTGACGTTGCCTGCCACATCGAAATATTTGATGACCGCGCCGTGGTGTATTGCGAAAAAATCGCCGGGTTGCGCGGCCTTCCGGTTGGCACCGGGGAGCGGGCGGTTAGCTTGCTCTCTTCGGGAATCGATTCGCCGGTGGCTTCCTGGAAAATCATTACGCGCGGCGTTAAATTAACCTTTGTGCATTTTCATAGCGCGCCGTTTACCAGCATGGCTTCTCTTAATAATACCAAACGGTTGGTTGAAATTTTGACGGAGTATCAATACACATCAAAACTATACGCGATTCCGTTTTTGGAAATTCAACAAGCCATTATGATGAATGCAAAGCCGGAATACCGGGTCGTTTTATATCGCCGGGCAATGATTCGTATTGCAGAAATAGTTGCGAAAAAAAACCGCGCGAATGCCCTGGTAACCGGGGAAAGTATTGGGCAGGTTGCATCGCAAACGCTTAGCAATATGCGCATGATAAGCGAGGTAACATCCCTTCCGATACTGCGACCAATTTCCGGCAGCGATAAAGAGGAAATTATCAAAACAGCGCGCGTAATCGATACATTTGAAATTTCAACCGAACCGTACGAGGATTGCTGTTCGCTGTTTGTTCCGAAACACCCGGTTACAAGGTCGGTGCCGGCAATCGTTTATGAGGCGGAATCGAAAATAGATATGGAGGCGCTTTTAGGAAATGCATTGAAAAATGCAGAGGTTTCACAATACAAATTCCCACCGGAGAATTAGGGCTTGTAGTTCACCCCGGCTTTCCGGGATGCATCTTTTCAACCTGAAGGCTGAGCTACAAACTATCGCCATCTTTGCTTTTGGATGTTAACACTTCATCAAAATATTTGATTGTTTTTAAGAGGCCATCACGCAATTGGTTTTGCGGTTCCCAGGAAAGTTCTTCAAATGCTAACGAGATATCCGGTTTGCGCTGCGTGGGATCATCTTTGGGCAGCGGCAAGTAGCGAATTTTAGAGCGGGAATTGGTTAACTCAATAACATTCCGCGCCAGCTCCAGAATTGTGAATTCGTCCGGGTTGCCCAGGTTGACCGGCCCGATAAATCCTTCTACTGCCATCATTTTCAAAACACCGTCTACGAGATCATCAATATAACAAAATGAACGAGTTTGTTCGCCCTTGCCGTAAACGGTAATATCTTCATTCTGTAAAGCCTGAACGATAAAATTACTGACAACCCGGCCATCATTTAACGCCATGCGCGGGCCGTAGGTATTAAAAATTCGCACAATACGAACATCCACTTTATTGCCGCGGTGATAATCCATCATTAACGCTTCTGCAACTCGCTTCCCTTCATCATAGCAGCTTCGGATACCGATTGGATTAACGTTGCCCCAATACGATTCTGTTTGCGGGTGTACCGAAGGATCGCCATAAACCTCCGAGGTGGATGCCTGTAAAATTCGCGCTTTTACGCGCTTGGCAACCCCCAACATATTAATGGTTCCCATCACATTGGTTTTAATGGTTTTAACGGGATTGTATTGATAGTGAACCGGGGAAGCGGGGCAAGCAAAGTGATAAATTTGATCGACTTCCAAAAGGATCGGTTGGGTAATATCGTGGCGGATTAATTCAAACCGGCGATTATCGAGTAAATGGAGAATATTTCCTTTACTTCCGGTGAAAAAATTATCGAGGCAAATGATCTCATGTCCTTGACGGAGCAACCTTTCGCATAAAAATGATCCGATAAATCCAGCGCCACCGGTAACCAGTATTCGTTTCATAATGAGCCTCCTGCTATTTGAGAGTTTGGAGTATAATATTTAATTCCATTTTGTGTTGTGCTCCAAACCCTTTCCATGCTTTCCAATATTTCAAGGGCAAAAGAATTTATGCACCGGCGTAATTGAAAGCAAAGAGTTATTTGGGAAGTTTGGAATCTCTAGTAATAAAACCAATTCTAATATTCCTGTTTTATATTTTCCTGGTATTCGATAAATTATCGACGGAACAATTAATGATAAAGCTGTTAGAAAAATGAGGATGCAATGGCTACCAACAAGATGTCGCCTGGTATTCATCTTAATTTAAATATTCGCGGATTAAAACCCTCGGCAACGCTCGCAATCAATGAGCATAGTGCGGAGCTAATTCGACAGGGAAAACAGGTTTATAAATTGGGATTAGGACAGTCGCCCTTTCCGGTTCCCGAACCGGTTGTTGAGGCATTAAAGAAAAATGCTTATCAAAAGGATTATCTTCCGGTAAAAGGGCTATACCAATTGCGCGAAACTATTGCCGCTTACCATTCGCGAAAGCATGGCATTCATCGCCGCGCAGAAAATGTGCTGATAGGACCAGGCTCCAAAGAGTTGATGTTTTTGATTCAACTTGCCTATTACGGTAATCTCATTATTCCCACCCCTTCATGGGTGTCTTATGCCCCGCAGGCGCGGATTATTGGACGCTATGTGAATTGGTTGCCTACAGATTCCGATCATTATTGGAAATTGCAACCGCAAGAAATCGAAACGCTTTGTGGAAATGACCCGGAAAGCCCGCGCTTGCTAATATTAAATTACCCCAATAATCCCACCGGCCACACCTATTCCAAAAGCGAATTAGAAGCGCTGGCGGAAGTCGCGCGAAAGTATCGAATAATACTGCTTTCCGATGAAATTTACGGAGAACTTCACCACGAAGGCGACCATCATTCCATCGCGCATTATTATCCGGAAGGAACGATTATCAGCGCCGGGCTTAGCAAATGGTGTGGCGCCGGTGGCTGGCGATTGGGATCGTTTACGTTTCCTGACAGCCTAAATTGGCTGTTGGATGCTATGGCGGTGATTGCCAGCGAAACCTTTACCGCTGTCAGCGCGCCAATCCAGTATGCTGCAATTCGTGCATTTGAAGGCGGGGAAGAAATTGAAAACTACCTGGAAAACTCTCGCCGTATTTTGCGCGCATTGGGCCGCTATTGTGTGCAGCAAATGAGAGATGCCGGCATCAAAGCGAAAGATCCGCATGGCGCATTTTATCTTTTTCCCAGCTTTCGCCCGTTTGAAAATGTTTTGAAAAAACGCGGAATAACAAACAGCATTTCATTATGCGAAATGTTATTAGAAGAAACCGGCGTCGCTACATTGCCCGGTGCCGATTTTGGCCGCCCGGATTATAAATTGGCGATTCGTATGGCGTATGTTGATTTTGATGGCGAGTCAGCCCTAAACGCAGTCGAAAAAATTCCCGCCGAAATTGAACCGGATGAATCGTTCCTGAAAGAATATTGCGGAAATGTCACTACCGCTATCGAACAGATTTGCGAATGGACTTCGAGATTGACGCAAAAATGAAATCAGTTTTTAAATAGAGGTAACAAAGTTTATGAATACCGCTGTGTTCAGCACAAAACCCTACGACCGTCAGTTTATGGAATTGGTAAACAATCAATATCATCATAAATTGAAATTTTATGAAGCGCGTTTAAACCCGGAAACAGTTGCCCTGGCGACCGGTTTTCCGACAATCTGCGTTTTTGTGAATGATCGCATAAACGCTTCCATGATGGAAACATTATCACAGAACGGCACGCGATTGATTGCACTGAGGTGCGCCGGATTTAACAATATTGATTTAGCTGCTGCTGAGCAATTTGGCATCACCGTTGTTCGCGTGCCGGCATATTCGCCCTATGCGGTTGCTGAGCATACCGTTGCGTTATTATTAGATGTGAACCGTAAAATCCATCGCGCCTATTCTCGCGTGCGAGAAGGCAATTTTGCACTCGATGGCCTGTTGGGTTTCGATATTCATGGTCTGACAGTTGGTATTATCGGTACCGGGAAAATAGGGGAGGTTGTCGCAAATATTATGAGTGGCTTTGGCTGCCGGCTGCTGGCGTATGATCCTTTCCCTAACCCTGTATGCGAAAAAATTGGAGTGAAATATACATCGCTTGATACACTATTTTCCGAATCCGACATCATCACCTTGCACTGTCCGCTTACCCCGGAAACGCACCATCTTATTGACATGACCTCCCTGGACAAAATGAAACAGGGAGTCGTGCTTATCAATACCAGTCGCGGAGCACTTGTAGAAACAAAAGCGGTTATTAAAAGCCTTAAAAGCGGTAAAGTCGGATACCTGGCGCTGGATGTCTACGAGGAAGAAGCCGACCTCTTTTTTGAAGACCTCTCTATGCAAGTCATTCAAGATGATTTGTTTGCACGCCTCTTAACCTTTCCCAATGTCGTCATCACCGGCCACCAGGCGTTTTTTACCAAAAATGCCTTGCAAAATATTGCCGAAACCACCCTGTCCAATATTACAGAGTTCGAATCGACCCAAACATGTAAGAATGAAGTAACCCTTAAAAGTATCAAGAAGTGAAACGGTGGTGCTTGACTATAAAATTCCAGCACCGTATTTTCAGCCACATTTGGATAATAACTCATATTGAACGTAGAAGAGGGCGATGAAGCGTTACACGATGGAATTTATTGGAACGATGTTTCTGGTACTGGCAGTCGGTTTAACCGGGGATCCGCTGGCAATCGGTTTTGTATTAATGGGGATGATTTACATGGGCGGCCATATATCCGGGGCACATTATAATCCGGCAATAACGTTGAGCATATGGATGCGTGGTAAACTCGAAAGCAAATACATAGCGGGTTACATGATCTCCCAGGTTCTGGGCGCGGTTGTCGCAGGCGTTTTTTGTTACCTGTTTCAGGGAAAAACATTTGCACCGGCACCGGCAGCAAATGCCGGATTTTTACAAGTTTATCTCGCCGAGATATTCTTTACATTTGCATTGGCTTCCGTTATTTTAACCGTTGCTACAACAAAAAAGTTAGAAGGTAACTATATCTACGGTTTGGCGATTGGGCTAACGGTAACGGCATCCGCTTTTTGTGTTGGAGGAATTTCCGGCGGGGCGTTTAATCCTGCTGTAGGCGTGGGGCCAATTTTAGTGCATTCCATCATTTCCGGCGGGACTTTTGCAAACCTTGCGTTGTATTTAATCGGCCCTTTTGCCGGTGGCGCATTAGCCGCGATTGTATTTAAATTTTTGAACCCGGAAGAAGCCTAACGAGCATTTTAAGTAAGCAGTAGGCAAGTAAGCAGTGAGCAATTTTTTTGCCTACTGCTTACTTGCCTGCTTCCACTATTTCAATACGAATTAATCTTTTCTCAATTCAATGCCGCTTATTTCTCATTCCACTTACACTTCCCCAAAGCTATTGTTTAATAAACACTTGCAAACAATTTATCCTTCACTTTTCCGTAAAGTTAAAGGAGTAAATTACCGGCGCGAGCGGATCGATACGCCGGATAACGACTTCTTGGATTTGGATTGGTCTATTGCCGGTGCGGATAAAATCGGAATTCTTTCTCATGGGTTAGAAGGCGACACCGGCCGCAGTTATATGCTAGGGATGGCAAAGGCATTAAACCGTGCTGGTTGGGATGCGCTGGCCTGGAATTATCGTAGTTGCAGCGGCGAACCTAACCGGCTGCTGCGGAGTTATCACAGTGGTGCAACAGATGATTTGGATGTGGTCGTTTCCCATGTAATTCGGCAAAACAAGTATAAAAAAATTGCCCTGGTTGGTTTCAGCCTCGGCGGAAATATTACTCTGAAATATATCGGGGAGCACGGTAAAGAAATAAATCCTTTGATAAAAAAGGGTGTCGCTTTTTCCGTTCCCTGCGATTTAGCATCCTCTGCCGAGGTGCTGGCACAGCCATCAAATAAAATTTATATGAATCGGTTTCTAAAAATGCTCTGTGAAAAAGTTCAGGCCAAAAAAGAACGAATGCCCGGCCAAATTGATGACGCTGGTTTTGAGGAAATCAAAGATTTTAAAACCTTCGATGATCGCTACACCGCACCGCTGAACGGTTTTGCAGATGCAGAAGATTATTGGAATAAATGCAGCAGCCGGCAGTTTCTTCCCAATATTGCCATTCCAACGTTATTGCTTAACGCGCAAAACGATCCATTCTTATCAAAAGAATGTTTTCCGGTAAAAGAGGCGGAAGAGAATCCCTGTTTTTATTTGGAAATGCCAAAATCCGGTGGGCATGTGGGGTTTGTGCAGTTTAATTCCGGTGGGGAATATTGGTCTGAGAAGCGGGCGGTGGGGTTTTTACAGTGTGGCTAAATAAGATAAATACAGTTTTTGTGGGTAGGATAATTATTCGAAGGTGCCTAATGATCTCCATAGTGCCCTCCAATTGCAAAAATATGAACGTATTTGTCGTCAAATTTGTAGATGATTCGTTCGCCCTTCGCATATCGTCTTGACCAATAACCTGCCAAATCATGTTTTAGAAGTTCCGGTTTTCCTGTTCCTTGTGAAGGATCGGTTCGTTGCATTTCCTTTAAGATTTGTAAAAACTTACTATGATGTACTT
>CAXHHS010000218.1:0-9181 GCA_964015645.1 uncultured bacterium | reverse complement strand
CCACATTGACAAGCCCGCCTTTGAGACCGATCATCTGACGCAGGAAGCAGGTATTAGCCGCCGGCATCTCAACCGCAAGCTGCGCGCCCTTACCGGGCAATCGGTGCGGGAATTTATTCGCACCATTCGTCTTAAGCGCGCCGCGCAACTGTTGCAGCAGCAGGCCGGAACCGTCACCGAAATCGCTTACCAGGTAGGCTTTAAAAGCATTGCCCACTTTGCGAAAGTTTTTCGGGAAGAGTTTGGGGTGGCGCCGTCGGAGTTTAGGAAAAATGATTAAATGGCTGGATGGTCGGATGGTTCTTTTTTGGCAATTGGCGTACTTCGTAAATAAAGCGTATCTTTACTCAAATCCTGGCCGCTATGCCATTCAATGCCGCCCAGGATCGGTTGAACCAATTTGAACTGTCCGAAATTTTTCAGCGAGCGAAAGGCCGGTTTATCGAGGAATGGCGAGACATCAAAAATACGCTGTTCGCCATTCTCAAAAATTAGGCTGAGCGTAAAATCTCGATGCGGGATTATTTTAATGACGTTGGGATTCATAAACGCCTAACCATTTCGATGCTTATTTGCTTCCGCAAAAGTTTTGAATTTAAAGATACCCTGCTGACAAGTTTTTTGCGGCTTTAAAGCGTAAAGAAGCGCTTGAAGGTTAGATAGTCTTTCAAGAGGGTGCGATGGCTGAAGTTCCAATAAATGCTCGCGAGCGTCTTCAAATGATTTATATTTGTAAACCGGCATTATTCCTTGCCTTTCAATTTCTCTGTTAGCATTGCTACGTCTAACTTATCAATCTCGCGTATTGTTTCTTTTTTTAGCATTATCAACGTTTCAATTGTGGCAATCCTGATCTGAGTTCCATCCATTTCGATCACCTCGTACTCGAGATCGTCGTAGGTGAATGCTTCACCGATTCGATCCATCACATCGATGTAAAAATTATCCGGCGTTCCGTAGCGAACAACGGCATATTCTACCAAGTCATCATAAGTGATTTCATCAATACAGTCATCATCAAATACAGTATGCAACGCATTTTTTAGCCGAGAAATATTCTCAAATTCTCTTTTGACAAAAATATCAATATCCTCCGTAAACCTTGATATACCATGATAGGCCACTGCCAGGCCGCCAATTAATATATAATCCACTTCACATTCGCTTAATGCCTTTAGCACTGCTTGAAAAATTTTCATTCGGCCATTCATGCCAGTCAAAATAGTTTACGTTTCATTAAATTTCAATGGATTGAAAAAATTTATCCTCACATCCTTTCAATCATCTAACCATCCAACCATATATCTCCCCCAAATGTCCCGCCGCCGCGCATCTTTGTCCCGCCAGCGTTAGCAAAACGTCTTTTATTTTGTCTACATTATCGCAACATTTTTAAAGCCGGCGGACTTAAAAAAATGCTATATCGATAATTATATCAAAACAAATTATCCATAACTTTGATAAGGAGGCGTAAAATGTTTAGAAGACTTAAAGTAGAAAGAATAGAGGCTGTTAACACTACTGGCAGCGAAGACAGAGATGAAGTATATATTTGGGCCTTTGGAGGAACGACACGGGACAACTTGAACAGAAGGTATCCCGGAGCAGACGATTATATTGGCCTACATCAAGGTCAGGTCTCAAGTAACATAACTTTATGGGATGGTTTTGTTGGTAATGGTGAAGGTGGTTTTTTTCGCATATACATATTAGAACAGGATTTCGGGTCTGATGATTTTATAGGCAGGGTAGATGTAAGTTTCAACGTAAACAATAATCAGCTCTCCGTACAGTGGATCGGTGCCGGAATTGCTGGAAGCAGTAACAATTCCACTGTAAATATTGTGGCGAGGAATCAGGCAGTGTCATCTGAATATAGAATACGAATGAGCATTACGGAATCTCCGGTATTCCGGATAGAAAACAAGAACAGCGGCAAGTGTCTGGATGTTGTAAGCGAATGGTTAGGTAAGGCCAATGTTCAACAGTACAACTGCAAACCCGCCAATGCTTCTAATATCAATAATCAGAGATGGTTCATCCAAAGAACACCTTATAACAAAAGCATCGGCAGAGTATCAAGAGATTTGAGGGCTGTCGGCACCCTTTTTCATATATTTGCCAATCATAGTGGAGACGCATTGGATATTGAAGGCGGGATGTCAGGTATAAATCTTCAACAGTATCCGTTCCACGGGGGCACAAATCAGCGATGGTTCATATTGAGGTCAGAAGAGCCGGGATTTGTTTACATTGTTGACAACACTGTTAGTAGGGCTTTTGACGTGGCCAACGCTTCTAATGCTTCCAACGCAAATATTATTGTCACGCAATTTCATGGGGGTGACAGCCAGAAATGGAAAATTCAGCCGAACCCGCCGCTTTCAAATTGGTGGTATATAAAAAGACCTTGAAGTTGTGAGTGTGCGGTTTAATTACTTTGATAGATTTTATAGTTCAATCTCTTAAATGCCGGTAAGTGCAAAGCCGCTCACCCTCCGCCTCTGAATTTTCGGCAGGGTATGGAGGGGATTTAACCAGGGGCGAGTTTTTCGCTCCTGGTTTTTATTTGAATTTTCGGGGAAATACCAATCATCTGCCCTCAATTCACTTTTTCAGAATTATGAATTTTGCCAAAAGCCTCATTACATCCTAATACCAGGAAAAACCTCCGAAAAATTTTTATTCGAATTCTTGTTTAATTTATCTCAATCGCTTATTTTCTGCCTGGTTATGTGTTGAGAATGCCTGCAAATGCCGCCATAACCATTTAGTTTCCACGATATTCGCTTCATCTAAAATCATTGGTTTTCATGATTTCTTATCACGATTTAAATATTGCATACCCCAATTTACAGTGTTTGTGTAGCGCAACCTCCCGGAGGTTCAGATATGGCGTATTTATAGCGTTTGATGATCAATCAAGTCTCCATTTTAACTTCAAATTTGGCTCAAAACCTCCGGGAGGTTTACAAGTACGATTCACAGTTTACCACCGATCGCTCAAACAAAGGATGCTGAACTATGGCCAGTAATGCTGCCCAGGTAACCGGCTCAACAAAATTCGGCGCTACCGGTCGCCAAGATGCATGGTGGGTTGCCCCATTAGCAACCGGATTAGGCTTAGGTGCGTTTGTTGTCTACGCAACCTTCCGGGCATTTTATAACGCGGATTATGTAGTGGATACCGCTGCCTCCGCCTATCTTCTCTCCCCGTTTTATTCGCCGCTGATCATTTGGGATGGCTTCCCCGCCTGGCTTTCCCCGGCATTTTTAATATTATGGGCGCCGGGTGGGTTTCGGGTTACTTGTTATTATTACCGGAAGGCGTATTACCGGGCATTTTTTGTAGACCCGCCCGCGTGTGCGGTTAGCGAATCCCCGGCTCGCAAATACAAAGGAGAAACACGGCTGCTGATTTTCCAAAACCTCCACCGTTACTTCCTCTATTTTGCCTTGATTTTTCTGGTAATTTTAACCATCGATGTGATATACGCCTGCACCTGGCCGGATGGTTTTGGGATTAGCGTTGGCACGCTGGTGTTAGCGGCGAATACAACGTTGTTGGGATTATACACTTTTTCCTGCCATGCGCTGCGCCACCTGGTGGGCGGCAATGTGGATTGTTTTTCTTGTGTCGCTTTTGGGCAATCGCGCTACAAACTGTGGAGAGGGGTTTCTAAGTTGAATTTAAACCACATGCTCTGGGCCTGGTTGAGTTTGTTTATGGTCGGGTTTGCCGATTTTTACGTTTGGATGGTAGCCTCGGGAACGATAACTGATATAAGGATTATCTGAAAATGAGTAAATACGAAACGCATGAATACGACGTTGTCGTGATTGGCGCTGGCGGCGCCGGTTTAAGAGCGGCAATTGAAGCCTCTGCCGCCGGGGTAAAAACAGCCGTCGTTTGCAAATCGCTGTTAGGAAAAGCCCATACCGTGATGGCCGAAGGGGGAGTTGCGGCATCGTTAGCAAATGTCGATACCCGCGATAATTGGAAAATCCACTTCCGCGATACGATGAAAGGCGGCAAATTTTTAAACCAATGGAAAATGGTGGAACTCCACGCCCAACAAGCGCCGGAACGCGTTCGGGAATTGGAAGAATGGGGCGCAGTGTTCGACCGTACCAAAGACGGGCGCATTTTGCAGCGTAATTTTGGCGGGCACACCTATCCCCGCCTGGCACACGTCGGCGACCGCACCGGGCTGGAAATGATTCGCACCCTCCAGGATCGCGGCGTACACAAGGGCATCGATGTATTTATGGAATGCACCATTCGCAACATTTTAGTTGACGATGGCCGCGCTGCCGGCTGCCTGGGATACTATCGCGAAAGCGGGCGCTTTGTCGTGTTTCGTGCCAAATCAATCATATTGGCAACCGGTGGTATTGGTCGTTGTTGGGAAATTACTTCGAATTCCTGGGAATACACCGCTGATGGCCACGCGCTGGCATTTTGGGCCGGTGCGGATTTGATCGATACAGAATTTGTGCAATTTCATCCCACCGGAATGGTCTGGCCGCCGAGCGTAAAAGGAACACTGATTACCGAAGGCGTGCGTGGCGAAGGCGGCGTTCTAAAAAACAGCGAAGGCGAACGCTTTATGTTCCGCTACATCCCGGAAATGTTCCAGGGAGAATACGCTGACACCGAAGCGGAAGCCAACGAATGGGTGAAGGCGGTTGTTTCCGGCCAAATCCCCGATGCCCGCCGTCCACCGGAATTGTTGACCCGTGACGTGGTTGCCCGCGCCATTCGCAGCGAGGTAAACGCCGGGCGCGGCTCCCCACATGGCGGCGCATTTTTAGACATTGCTTCCCGCCGTCCACCGGAGGAAATCGTTAAAAAGCTGCCGAGCATGTATCATCAATTTAAAGAATTGGCGGATGTTGATATTACCAAAGACCCCATGGAAGTTGGACCCACCTGCCACTACACGATGGGCGGCGTTCGCGTTCACCCGGAAACCCAGGGATCGACCATACCGGGATTATTCGCCGCCGGGGAGGTTGCCGGGGGACTGCACGGCTCCAACCGGTTGGGCGGAAATTCGCTTTCTGACCTGCTGGTGTTTGGAAAACTGGCCGGGGAACATGCCGCCAAATCCGCAAAAGCAACCGCCGCTTTGCCAAAAATTGACGAAGCGGAAATCGAAAATCATACCAGGGCAATGGTTGCGCCTTTTGAGAATAAAGATGGTGAAAACCCCTATACCATCAGTGAAGATTTGCAGAAGATGATGCAGAAAAACGTTGGGATTGTGCGCACGGAAGCAGATTTGAAAACCGCGCTGGAAGAACTAAAAAAATTCCATCAACGCGCAGCGAACGTGACAGTTGGCGGCAACATTCAATACAATCCCGGTTGGCATTTAGCGCTGGATTTAAGCAATATGTTAGACATTAGCGAAACGGTTGCCCGCGCTGCGCTGGAACGCCAGGAAAGCCGCGGCGCACACACAAGAGAGGATTTCCCGGCATCCGATCCCGAATGGAGTAAATTCAATCTTGTCGCGCGTAAAAAAGGCCAGGAAATCGAAATTGAACGAGTGCCGCTCCCGGAAATACCGGCGGAACTACAGAAACTGTTTGAGAATTGAAATTCATTTTTTTGACAGGATGAACAGGATTTACCGGATAGGACAACGAACATGGCAGAAAACGCAACTCTGAATATCTATCGCGGCGACAAAGATGGCGGCGAAATGGTTGAATATAATATTCCCCTGGCGCCGGGAATGGTGGTATTGGATGCCGTTCACCGGGTGCAGGCATTGCACTCCCCGGATCTCGCAGTGCGCTGGAATTGCAAGGCGGGAAAATGCGGCTCTTGCGGCGCAGAAGTGAATGGCCGCCCCAGGCTCATGTGTATGGATCGTATGGATAATTATCCCGATGGCCAACCGATCAGTATTCGCCCGATGAAGACATTCCCGATTATCAAAGATTTGGTAGCGGATGTTTCCTGGAATTATGAGGTGAATAAAAAAATCCCCGCTTTTAAACCGCGCGAGGATATGGAGCGAAAATTTTCCCAGGAAGAAGCCGACCGCGTGCAGGAATTCCGCAAGTGCATCGAATGTTTTCTCTGCCAAAATGTTTGCCATGTGCTGCGCGAACACCAGTTAAAAGACCAGTTCTGCGGGCCGCGATTTTTCGTGCGGGTCGCCGGCCTGGAAATGCATCCTCTCGACGGCGAAGACCGCACCGACTTGCTGCGCCACGACTTTGGCATCGGCTTTTGCAATATCACCAGATGCTGCACGGAAGTTTGCCCGGAAAGCATTACGATTACGGACAATGCCATTATCCCCCTGAAAGAACGCGTTGTCGATAAATATTTTGATCCCCTCACCTGGCTATGGCGGAAAATTACCGGGAAAAGTAATGGTAGTAAGTAATTGATGTTATTGAGCAAAGAATGACATTAACTGCTTGTGGCCTATTTTCAACGAAGGACCACCATGCCCAAAATCACCCATTTAGAATTTAAACGCCGGCGACCGGAACGCTTCCTGGTGTTTTGGGATGACGGCGAAGAACAAATTTTTAGCCCGGAAGTTGCAGTGAAATATGGGTTTGCGCCGGGAAAAACGTTTGAGATATCAGAATATGAAGAGATTGTGCGCGAAGACAGCATTCTTCGAGCAAAAGACCAGTTGTTAAGATACCTCGGCATTCGCCCTCACAGTAAAAAAGAGCTGCTGCTGAAAACGATGAAAAAAGGCTACGCTCCGGAACATATCGAAGCGGCACTTGCGGACTTAGAGCGTGTCGACTTGGTCGATGACGCCAAATTTGCCCGCCAATTTATTCAAAACGAACTGCTGCTGCGCCCTTGCGGCAAAAATTTGCTAAAAGAAAAGTTGCTGAGCCGCGGCGTTTCCGGGACTATTTTCGAACCGATTTTGGAAGAGATTATTGCCAAACAACCGCAAGAAGCCGTCATCAAATCCATTGCCGAAAAATTTTTAAAAAAGAATCGCCGGTTATCCACTGAACAACAACGGGAAAAACTGGTTCGCCACCTGCAAAGCAAAGGGTTTGAATGGGAGTTGATTAATTGGGTGCTGTATGAGGAAAGGATTGTTGATTCGGTGGATGAATAGCGGCAAGATTTAGCATTGATAACGATTCAAATACAAGATATCTAAAAAAATAAGTAGCACAATGAGAATAATATTAGCATCACAATCGCCATTTCGTAAATATGCTTTGGATTTATTAGGGTTAGAGTATGAAGTAATTCCGAGTGACATCGATGAAAAGTTAATTCGCGATGAAAATCCCAGGATAATGGTAAAAAATCTTTCCGAGGCAAAAGCATTTTCAGTGGCAGAAAAGCATAAAGATGCGATTATCATTGCCTCCGATGCCATCGTATATGTTGCCGGTAACATTTACGAAAAACCTTGCGATAAAGAGGAAGCGTTCGAGATGTTAAGTAATCTTTCCGATAGCGAGTTTGAGTTTATTACCGGGTTAACCGTCTTTAATTCTCATAATGGAAAGACGCTTTCCACAGTTCAATCATGCCAGGTAAAATTTCGAGCTTTGTTAGATTATGAAATTAAAGACTATATTGCCAAATACCCGGTATTAAAATGTGCCGGCGCATTTGAGTTTGACGGTCTATTGCGATTTGCGGAATATGTAAATGGCAATTATAATTTTCGAACCGGTTTACCGGTTAACGAATTGATATTATTTCTTAGAAAACAAGGGGTTCGTGTATAGAACTAAGTGTAAGGTTACATTCTGCCCGATATATCAATCCAGGGCACGAATTTTGATGTTGCGATACCAAACCTTATCGCCGTGATCCTGAAGCACGATGTGCCCTTTACGATTTTTCCCATAGCCGCTGTATTTGATAAATTTGCTGTTTCTCACCAGCGTATTCCATTTCGGGCTGCCGATTTCGTATTCCACAACCTTTTCGCCGTTTAACCAATGCTGAATGCGGTTATTATGGGCGACAATTCGCACTTTATTAAATTCGCCGGCGTTGCGCGTTACATCCTTTTCTGCCGGATGCAGGGCGTAATTGGCGCCGGCAGCGGTTAGCGCATTTCGGCCATTGGGATGCCAGGCATTATCGAGCACTTGCATTTCCGGGCCGGTTTGCCAGGATTCTTCATAATCTTCCGTTACCCAAAAAAAGATGCCGCTATTACCGGCCGGCGAAATTTTCCACTCTAACTGAAGCTCAAAATCCTCAAATTGCGCATCCGTTATAATATCGCCCCGGCCTTGCGCGGTAAAATGCAGCTCGCCGCTATTGGTAATCACCCAGCCTTTCGGCGGCGTTTCTTTTTTGAACCCGCGCCATCCGTCAAATGATTTTCCATCGAACAGAAGTTGCCAGCCCTCCGCTTTCTCCGCTTCCGTCAACTGGTTGTTTTCACCAACCTTATCCCATTGATCAAACGGCATAATTTCGTATTCTTTCGGCGGATCAACCCCCAATAAATGCTCGACAAAATAATCCCAGCGTTTACGAATAAAGAAACGATTCGAACTGAGATTATGATCGGCATTGGGCAGGATTAACAAATCGAAGTCTTTATTGGCTTTGATCAATTCATCCGCCAGGCGTATCGTAGATGCCGGGTTAACGTTGTTATCCATATCGCCATGTGCCAGCAGTAATTTGCCGCGCAGGTTTTGGGCAATCGTTAAATTGGATTGTTCTTTATAATGATCTCCCAGCGGCCCCATCCACATTTCCGGCCACCAGACTTTTGCCATCCGGTGATCGTGGTTGCCGGCGGAAGACACTGCTACATCGTAAAAAAACGGCTGCGTTAGCAGCGCGCGGGCAGCATCGTAGCCGCCGGCGGAGTGGCCGTAAATTCCCACCCGGCTCAAATCCATAAACTTATATTTTTTAGCTAACTGGCGCATTGCTGCCATGTGATCTTCTGCACCAATATCACCAAGATTTTGATAGGAAAAGTTGTGAAATACCTTGGATCGTTTTGCCGACCCGAATCCATCTACCGTAATTACGATAAATCCCAACTCCGCAATCGGTTGATCCTGGTTGCGATACCCGCGCTGAAATGATTTGGGAGTACGAAAGGTATGCGGCCCGGTGTAGGTGGCGTCGACAACGGGATACTTTTGAGTGGAATCAAAATTGGATGGTCGAAATATAACGCCGTAAATATCG
>CAXHHS010000217.1:0-9223 GCA_964015645.1 uncultured bacterium | reverse complement strand
CAGGCTCGGGAGACATTGCCCAATTGGTTAGCTAACTCTAACAAGCCAAGCTTGTGTCTTGATAATCTTTTCTTCTGTAGTCATGATTGAATCCTCCTTCTGTGATTAAGGGCTAAAGTTAGTGAATTCTTTACAGAAGTGTCAGATTAAATCGTGACTACTTCAATTTATGGGATATTGCTCGCTTAGAATTACAGAGAGAAAACTACCAAAAAGCCTATGAGCAATTCTCTCAATCTTACCAAATTTATTTAAAAATCGGGCGATTGGAAGGCATCTGCTTTGTCGGCCTGGATTTGGGGACGCTGCTTTGCCGGGCCAACCAGGCAGCAGAAGGACTACCAATATTGCAGCGCTCGCAGGAGGGCTTTTTAAAATTAGGGCAATTGCAAATGGCGCAGCAGGCCGCGGAGCTTATTGTGCACTTTTCCGGTAAGGCGTAATGTCCTCTCTCCATCAGCACGCTTAAAAAAAAACAAAAAATTCCCCACCTTATTGTTGGTCGGTTTTATATGCCGAAGGCGTTGTAGACCAAAGCCCAGGGTATCCCGATTTCCGGGATACCCTGGGATATAAAGGCGATTTTGAATCGACTTACCGCGAAGCGGTTATACAAGCGTTTGTAATTCCCCGTTGGGGAATATTTTTTGTAGATTACATTCTACCCAGGGTACGTCGTTCCGGCGAACCCCGGGCTATGGTCTGTAACCGCTTTGCGGTAAATATGAATCGGCTAACTCCGCACCAAAGACATTCGACCACCTTGCCATCCCGGGAACAACACCGCATCCTGCGTAATCGAAAGGTGCTGCCCGGCAACTTCCGCAAACACCGCCCGGAAATCGGTGGTCACCGGCAGATCGCGGGCATCTTCCAGGGCATCGGATTCCAGGCGCTCCGGGATGCTGCCGTGAATTTTGCCGCCATCAATTTCATTTCCCAACATAAACATACAGGATGCCCGACCATGATCGGTGCCACCGGAACCGTTCTCCCGAACGGTACGGCCGAACTCAGTCATGGTCATTAGCATCACATTGTCCTGGTAACTTCCAAGGTCTCTCCAAAAAGCATTGATGGAACGCGCCAGGTCATCCGCCCGGCGGGCAAAGGAGCCGCGGGTGGTACCTTGCTGCACGTGGGTATCCCACCCGCCGGTTTCCGCGAAAGCGACCTCCAACCCTACAGCGGCTTTAATCAACAACGCGATTTGCTTGAGGCTTTTTCCCAATGGCGAATTGGGATAGTCCGCCCCATTGGCCGAGCGATAATTCTCGATTTCGATTTGCGATAGGATTTCGATGGCATCAAAACTATTGTTGCCGCTATTTTGCAGCATTTCCCGGGTGGTTTGCCGGTAGAGCGCCTCAAAACTTTGCCCGGCGGATTTAGCAGTGGAAAAAGCACCGGGAACGGTTACACGGAAATCATTAAAATCCGTAACTGCGATAGCCGGTTTTTTGCCATAGAGTGCCTTTGGCAAAGCAGCAGTCATGGAAACCGCTTGAAAGGGCGTCGCTTCGTGTCCCAATAACCCGATGGCGCGATTGAGCCAGCCGCTGGGCGTGCCTTTTCGCCCCGGGGTGCCGTTTTCCATGTAATCCTGGGCATCGAAGTGGGAGCGGGTGGTATCCGGCGAGCCAACGCCGTGCACAATCGCCAAACGGTTTTCTTGAAAATATGGCAGTAAGGGAGAAAACGCCGGGTGCAAGCCAAATTGGCCGTTTAAATCCAGCACTGCGGTTTCTCCGGCGGTACGGGCGGCGGTCATAGCCAGGTTAGGACGTAATCTTTTTAGCAGTGGATCGTTTAACGGCGGTACGGCCATCAACCCATCCATCGCCCCGCGCTGAAAAATAGTTACCAGGGTTTTGCGCCTGCGATATTCCGTAGAAGTAACCGCGGCCTTTGCAGCCCGGCTTAAAAAAAGCGGTGTGCCGCCCAAAGATGCGGAAAACAAGGCGAGTCCACCGGCTTTTAGGAAAGCGCGTCTTGTAAACATGGTTTCGTCTCCTAAACTTGAGAGCCAGAGTGTAGAAGAGTTTACAAATTTGCGAGTGGCCTAAAGTTTT
The DNA here is from genome assembly GCA_964015645.1 of uncultured bacterium. Lineage (GTDB taxonomy): Bacteria > Calditrichota > Calditrichia > RBG-13-44-9 > J075 > CAXHHS01. The sequence goes on along the minus strand of CAXHHS010000217.1, from coordinate 7,151 downwards.
TAACTTTAGATCACTTGCAAACTTTAGATCACTTGCAAACTTTAGATCACTTATTTCCCTTCTTCACCATGATCTTGTTTGGAAAGGAAAGTATAACGTTGGCCGGAACTGTAATCGAGGATGCTGATGATGTGCTCATCATCTGACGTTTTTTCCGGTTTATCGGGAATGGGGAATAACTCCACAGCATTGTTTTGCTGAACCTGCGAGTTATATAAACTGGAAAAATACGCATCGAAATCTAACATGGTGTCCTCCTATCTCCTTTGAAACTCCGGTGAGCCGAGGATGACGCCAACCACTTGTGTTAGCGAATACGGCGCTGCCTCAGCTATACTTTCCTTATATGAGTTATCTAAGTTTTGATTTTTCTCATCATTTAAATTTTCCGGCTCGGAAAACTCCGCAGCGGACTTGGTATTGTTCTCGGAATCTTTTGGCGCCCTTTGTGAGACGCTTTTTGCGAATCCCGGGTCGGAGGCCGCCGGGGTTAAGACAACAATCATTTCCGATACATCGCGTTCCGGCAGCAGCAGTTGAGAATATGTTTGCAAACCTGCTTCCAATGATGCCGGTTCTCGATAGTGATTCAACGCCAGAATATTAAATTCAACGCCGCGAATTTTTCCCATCGCCAAGTTCAGGCCGAAATTCATGCGATTGAGCAGCGAACCGCTGTTGACCCAGGTTTCTGCATTATCGGGATAGCCGGTTGGCGCTTGATAAGCATACAGCGGCTGCCCCATTTTGGAAATCCATTCGATGGTTTGGCGGGGGCGATAAATCTCGGCATCCAAAGCGCGCAGGGCACTGACGGTTAATTCGAAGGGTGATTTGATTTTCGACCGCCGGGCATCTGCGCTCCAAAATTCCGGAGATTCGGCAATAGCGATCATCATTTCCCGCAAATCGCCGTTAGTGACGGTAAATGTTGCCGCTAATTGCGTTACAATGTTTTCCGGCGGTGTATCGGAAATAAACCGCACGGCCATTTTATAAGCAATGTGCCGTGCGGTCGAGGGGTGCCTTGAGAGCATTTCCAAAACACGGTATCCTTCCTCAATTCCCTGGCCAGCGGGAAAAACTTCCCCTAAAATGATTTTCTCCGTCGCATCATGGCGGTCGGCGCTAAAGAGAAAATCCTCCTCTCGCACAAAGCCGACGTTTCGGCCTTTCTTCAAGCGCTTTTCGATGCGACCCGCTTCCCTGCCCAGCGGAACGACAGTCCAGCCGGTAAAAGCGCGGGCCACTTCTTCCACATCTTTTTGCGAATAGCCGCCATCGACACCCAGGGTATGGAGTTCCATTAATTCACGGGCGTAGTTTTCATTCACACCCCGCTGGCGGCGAAACTGCGCTGGCGTTTGCTGTTGGCGACGCATTTGTTCGCGCTGCATTCGCTTTTCGGCCTTTTCGACCTCTCGCCGGGCAAACCAGCCGCGAACGCCGCCCATGTTGCGATATTCATCCATTTTTAGGGACATGGTTGTTTCCACACTATCGGGGGACGATGATTGGGCATTATCCAAATACAGCAGCATTGCCGGGTGTTTGGCAACTGCTGTCAGCATATCCTGAAAATGGCCGAAAACATACGGGCGGATGGCGTCGCGCTCGTAAGTGGGAACGCAAACCCGCGCCTGGTTATCGGTAATGGAAACATTAAAGTGGTTGAACCAAAAATCCGTGAGCACTTCCTGCAACTGGTTTTCGCTATAGACGGCACGATAAAGTTTGTTGACCATCATCTGCCCCATCAAGTCGCGCATCCGGCGGTAGCCGTTTTCCCGGGCGTACTGGCGCACTGCGCGACGCATTTCCGCTTCGCTTTGGCCGCTCCCGGCAATTTCATCTTCCGCGGGAATAATACCATCCTTTGCCGCCATTCGCCGGAGTTGCCCCGGGCGGGGATAGCGCTCGGCAATTTCGCGAGTGGTCATATCAAGATGTTCCAAAGGGGAAAGTTTATTCGCTAATTTGTGATCGGAATTGCTGTTATGAAGCTGCATCAACAGCCAATTTTCCAGGCCGGTTTTCAGTAGTTTATCGACATCGCCCGGTTTTGCGCCGTAGGCGAATCGATCTAATAAATGTGCCGCTGCCTGCCGTTCGGTTAAACCGGCGTCTGCATACGGAAGATTAATATTCGTTTCGTAGTCTGAAGGTTGAATGATGAATCCGCTCAACAGCAGAAGTGCGCAAAAAAAGGTTAAAAACCGTCCTAACATTTAATTCTCTCCAGGATGAAAGATTTAAAACTCATATTTCATTTTGTTAACACCTCAACTATCATGCCACATTTTAATTGCGATTTTTTAAGGAATTTTAGCGATCCTTGCACCGACGGGTACGGATTGGTATACTGTTCGGTACTACCAATGATGCTGGATGCTGGATACTCGATACTGGATTAAAGTATTTATCAAGCATCGAGTATCGCTAAATGTTAAGATTGTATTCGTTCATTTTATAACCAATGGTTAAAACATTAATCATTTCAAAAACCCCAAAAAGTTGATTATTATAGAGCATGAATGTTAGCTGGAAACACTATGCCCTGCTGCTGAAAAAAAAGAAGCGCTACGAAGCACAGCAGTTTATTGTCGAAGGGGTGCGGCTGTGCCAGGAAGCGTTACTTTCCGGTTGGGAAGTCGAGATTGCTTTCGTAACGGAAGCGTTTCAACAATCACCACAATGGCTCTCGTTTGATGATACGTTTCGCCATCGAAAAATTGTTTGCCGCACGCTTCAACCACAGCAGTTTAAACGACTTGCGGAAACGGATTCTCCCCAGGGTATTGTAATGGTGATGCGAATGCCATCAGTAGCCGCGGAAAAAATCAATTTTCGCAAAGCCGCCTTTGTGCTGTTGTTAGAGGACATTCGCGATCCCGGCAACATGGGCACGATTATACGCACCGCCGATTGGTATGGTGTTAACGCTATTATTTTATCAAGCGATTGTGTCGATCCTTATAATTCCAAAGTGTTGCGCAGCACGATGGGATCGATTTTTCATCTACCGGTTTATACCGCGCAGAATCTTGCCGATGAAATTCGCCGGTTAAAAGAACACCGCTTTTGGCTGGTTGCATCATCTTTAACCGCGAAAAAGGTGTTGCGAGAAACCTATTTCAAAAAACCGATTGCAATGATTTTGGGGAGCGAAGCACACGGTCTTTCTCCTGAAATCCAAAATCTTGCCGATCTTAAAATAAGAATTTGGAAATACGGTCAGGCGGAATCGTTAAATGTGGCCATCGCCGGTGGCGTAATGATGCATTATATAGCGGAGCAAATATTTTAAATAGGCAGTAGGCGAGTAGGCAGTAGGCAAATTTCCACGCAGCCTATTGCCTACTCGCCTATGGCGTGAGCCACCGCTTCGCGGCTGTCTACTACCGAACTTTTATGGAACAACAATTCGAACAACAAGAGCCAATTACACCAAAGCCGTCGGAAGCGGTTTTAGTGATTATTGCGAGCTTTTTCTTTTCGTTGATCCCGCAGTTTTTCTTTTTCTCGATGTTTACGGATTTGGAAAACTTGACGCTGGATTCCCTGACGATTAAGGTTTCTTTGCTAATCGGGGAGTTGAGTTTAATAATTGTGCCGATTTACTTTTTGCGCAAACGGAATCTTTCGATTACGGAGATGTTTCGTTTGAAGAAAATTCCTAAAAACGTGGTTATTGTCAGCGTTTTGTTAGGATTTAGTTTAACGATTTTATCCGATGAAGCTGATCGCCTTTTTCAACTCATTTTGCCGATGCCGGATGATTGGGCAAACGAAATTGCCAAAATGATGCGGGTCAATTCGGCCCTGGAATTATTGATCATCGTTTTGAGCGCAGTGGTTTTTGCGGCAGTGGGTGAAGAAGCGAGTTTCCGGGGATTTTTGCAAATTTCGATGGAGGAACACATCAATGTTACCCAGGCGGTTATTTACGCCAGCATTGCCTGGGCCTTTGTCCATGCCAATCCTTATCTAATGGTGCAAATATTTTTATTCGGATTTATTTTGGGCTATTTGGCCTGGCGAACCGGCAGCATTTACCCGGCGGTTATTTGCCACGGCATTAATAACGCGATTGCGGTTTTCTTTTATAATGTGGATATGAAAGAATCATTCTCGTTATACGAATGGGGCGGGCATGTTTCTCCGCTGGTGTTGTTGCCAGCGGGGTTTATCGTTTATAAGGGAGTACAGTACCTGGATCAATATTACCGGAGTTTGGCGCCATTATCTTCCAACAATAATTCATCCGAAGATTGATTGTCACACAGCGGATATTTCTCAAAAAATTCCATCAGACTTTCTTCTGCTGCTTTAACATCCAGTGCGCGGCTGGTTTTGAGGGCGTCGCAAACCGCCTGGGGGCTGATGTTTTCTACATTGGCAACTTCGCGATAAGTTCCCATTTCTTTATAACGCCAGGAAAGGCGGTAATGGCGCTCGTTCCAGCGGTTTTTAATTGCGGTCATCAACTGGAAAATAGTATTAGCTAATGTATCGAGGGCATCGTTGGTGCTCTGTAAATAATAGGCATTCTTTTTCTTTTTCGCAATGTTGAGCGCGGCATTTGCGCGATGAAAGGCCGGGCCATCCATTTCGATTGGCAGCGTTCCACCCATTTTGTAAACATTTCCGACACCGATCCCAAACCGAAGCTTTACCGGAAAGGTCAACTTCTCCAGCGCGAGAACGATCTCAATAGCGCTTTTTAAATTGGTTAGCAATCCCTGGAATTCATCGCCTTTGGTAATAGTAAAGGGAGCTTCGATATGCTCGGCAAATTCTTCGTTAATTTGAACAATTGCTGACTTCATAAACAACTGCGTTTGATAGCGGTTTTTCCAACTCAACTGTTTTGATCCACTCACATCGCCAATAATCACCACATAAATACTATCATCAACCGTAATCATAAAATCCACCTAACTTAAGTTGGTTGTTTGAATTACATCAATTAAAAATCGACACTAAATAGAAATAGTTAAACAAATACATAAAACGGGAATACATTTGTAAGCGCTACATAAAAAGTCTGAACGGTTTTTCAAAGATGGGAATAATTTTAGAGATTCGGTTGGAAAAAGGGACAAAGAACCCCTCTTTTTCGAAAACCAATCCCAGGTAAAAGAGAGTTTCTTTGTCACTCTATTCCTCTGCCTTGAAGAATTTTTCTTAATCTTAATCAGACGAGAGCCAATTTAAAACATCAATTGGGAGAAATCAAGTTTATAAACTTGATAATTTTTTTATTTCCTTGAAGAATTTTTGCAATTTTCATTCTCTTTTTTTAATATGAATCGACTTATCAATTTCCATAGCTAAATACAATCGAATTGTACTGATGGTATATCTTTTAAACTGGGGGGATTTATTATGAAAGGTTATCACTTTCAAGGGGTTACACGCTTAGTTAACCTGTTGCTGATATTAATCATGCTGCCGTGTTTCCCGCAGCCGAATTGGGTAAAAACGCTTGCACAGTCATCAAAAGAAATAACGGTACATAAAGATGCCTCCGCGATTCTTTTACACAATGTTGGCGAGGCAAAATTTTCCAAAAGCGGCAAAGTAAAAACCCATTATCAAAAAGCATATAAAATTTTGAGCAGCGACGGTGAGCAGTTTGGCGCTATAAGTTTGCCAACGTCTCCGTTTCTTGAAATTAAAAAATTAAAGGGATGGGCAATACACCCTGATGGCTCCGTTCAAGAACTTTCTAAATCAGACATTGCCCAAGTGGGATTGCAGGAACGCACCGGGTATTATGATGATGCGTTTACGATTGTAGCCGTGCTGCCCAATGTTGAAACCGGGGTATTGGTTGCATTTGAGTGGATGGCAATCGAAGAAGGCTGGACCAGTTTGTATCAAAATTTTTTATTTCAAGTTCAGCAGCCGGTTTTATATGCGCGATACTCTGTAGAAATTCCTGACCAGTGGCAGTTGTGGAAGGCCGAATGGTTTAAGGATGAAATCCAGCACGATCAGCAGAACAATACCTATACCTGGACCGCGCGCGATTTAGCATATCAGCCGGAGGAACCACTGTCGCCTTCCTGGTACTATTTATCGCAACGAATTGCGGTTTCCTGTTACAATCCCGCTAAAACCGGGACGAAAAACTTTTCCGATTGGCCGGCAGTATCAAACTGGTTTGCAAATCTGTATACGGAGCCGGCAATACCAAACACATCCGTAATAAGTGAAGCCGCAAAACTGACTGCCGGCCTGCCGACATTTGAGGAAAAACTTAAGGCAATTGCGATGTTCAGCCAGCGCGATATTCGCTATGTGGCGGTAGAAATTGGCAAGGAACGCTGGCAACCCCGCAGTGCGGATGTTACCCTTCACAACCGCTATGGCGATTGCAAAGATAAAACGACGCTGATGCGCGCGATGCTTCAGGCAGCGGAAATTCCTTCCGTGCCGGTTTTGGCCAGCGTTAATTACCCGGTAGATCCCCGGCTGCCAACGCCATTTCAATTTGACCATTGCATTATCGCTGTTCCGATGGAAGATGCACCGCCGGAGAATTTTAAAAATGCCGTAGTGGATGGCTGGTTGTTTTTTGACCCGACGGACCCTGCCACGCCAATCGGCGAGTTGCCCTGGGGATTGCAAGGCAGCAGAGTACTATTGGGCGCAGATAAAGATACCACTTTGTACCGTCTGCCGTATCCTGCCGCGAAAGACTTTCGAAGAATTTATACTGCTGATGCAATTCTAGGTAAAAACGGTGCGCTGACAGCCGATGTCAAAATCACCGATTTCGGTAGTGCTGCCGGCTATTTGCGATATCTTAACCGGAGTACGACCATTAAAGAGCAGATTGAAGATTGGCGCTCTTTTATGGCGGAGACGTTGCCGGGCGTTACGCTTAGAAACTTTCAAACGGTTGAAGAAAGAGATTCTATTTGGACAACGTTTACGATTGAAAGCCAGCGAGCGGTTCAAAAAGTGGGAGGTTATTATCTGCTCCGCCCCGATATTTTTAACAAACCGGAATCACCGAAATTAACGGCTGATGAGCGTCATCATCCAATATGGTTCGGCGGCCCCCGGCAAATCGAAACGCGCGTTCAGTTGCAGTTTCCGGAAAAGTGGATAGCAGAGATTGTAACCGGTGAATTGGAGAG
>CAXHHS010000216.1:0-9249 GCA_964015645.1 uncultured bacterium | reverse complement strand
AATTCCATAAGGATATATAATCTTAAGTTTTGATGGTTGGTCTATACCAAAAGGCAAAGCAGTAAAGTTATTGTCTCTTAAATCCAATGAACGTAAATTTGTGAGTTGAGAAATTTCCGATGGTAAATTGGTAAAGCTATTTCCACTCAAATCAAGTGACTGTAAATTTGTGAGCTGTGTAATCTCGGGTGGTATCGTTGTAAAGAGATTCCAGCTCAAACTCAATGATTCTAAATTAATGAGTTGAGCTATTTCAGGAGGCAAAGTCGTAAACGCATTCCCGCTCAGATCCAATGATTGCAACTTGGTTAGTTGTGTAATTTCAGATGGTAAGGCGCTGAGTTTATTTCGACTCAAATTCAGAAATTGCAAATTGTTCAATTTGGCAATTTCTGACGGTAGAGTGGTAAGTCCATTACCAGACAGGTCAATTGAAATAACTCTTTCAGGGTTTTTCAATGCTTCTTCCAGTGATCTATAGACTTTGTCTTGTACAGAATGAGTTTCACCAGAAACTAACTGTAAAAATGCAAATATAATTATCAGCACAACGTGTATATGTATAGAATAACCGATTAGATTCCTCCTTTTCTTGAAGAAGTGTAGAGATTGATGCCATATAACTAAACTTAACCCGCATAAACAATCGTCCCAACCTGCTCTCCGGCAAGGGCAGCATTTAGCAGTTCGGGCTTTTTGCCATTAATCAACTGAAATTGTTTTACCAGCCGGGCAGTGGCAAGTAAATCGAGCAACACCCGGTCAAACGGCAGGGTTTTTAAATTCCGCTTCTGTAATTCCGTAGCGCTAATTTCCCCGATGAAATTAGCAGATGGGTTTGTTTTGGGATCTTCATCATACAAACCGTCAACATCTTTTACGAAAACAACAGATTTGGCGCCAAAACATTCTCCCAGGATAAAACACCCGGCATCGGTACGGTGGGGCGGTATGCGACCCAATTTAGGCGGATGCTCCCATAAATTATAAGGCGGAACGCCGTTATAAATAACGCCCGGCGCGGAATGGATAAATAGGGGCAGCAAATGGCCAAATATTTCCGGCGGAATAGCGACAACGCCATAAGGCGCCAGCAGCGTTCCCAGGATATGGGCATTCCCCAGGGCGTCGGCGCGGGATACTTCTGCCAGAACACCGGTTGGTAAGCCCAGGTCAATCCCAATCGAAAAAACATGCCGGCTGCGCATACCGCCGCCTACGCCTAAAATTATTTTTTCGGTCTCCAACGCCTTGCCCAATGCTTCCGCCAGCGGATAAACAATATCCCTGCCGGATTCAATAATAGAAGCGCCGCCAATTTTAACCACGTGGGCAAACGGCAGCATGCGCACCAGCGATGCTTCCGATCTTTCGGTAGATGCAATCAAGTCTTTATCTAACAAACTTTCGCGCATTAGCATGGATTTAATGTGGTGGCGTTTATCGGATTTCATATTTGTAACCCTTTTTTAAGTTATTCTAATTTGACAATGTTAAATTAAACTCATTTACTTCGCTCTTTCAGAGCTTTCGATTGATTAATATCTTAATTTCCCGGCGCTTTGCACCGGGCTGTATTACAATGCCCTTTCAGGGCTAAAAATACCAAAGCTCTGAAAGAGCGAAATATGATATCCCGGTGCGAAGCGCCGGGATAATAAAAACAGTAACTTAGTAGCCCTGAAAGGGCGTGGTAAAATCCAAACGAACAATTTTTTTTCAAACAACCGAGCTGTCGAGCTTTGTTTGAAACTTTTGTCCATTATCATTTGGAATTTATTTGTTATTTGAGAATTATAATTTGGAGTTTTCTTTTCCAAGTATTCATCGTTTAGTTTGCCGTAATAACAGTCCCCACCGGCTCCCCATTGAGCGCTTTTGTCAAATTCCCTTTTACCAACCCATTAATCACTTGAACAGAACGGCGATGTTGGGCATTTTCCATCATATCCAGAACCGCATGCTCGACAACGATATCTTGCAAATCCATTTCCCGAAGCTCGGCAACTGTAATCCGGGGGATAAATTTCGCCTTACGATCTTTTTTGGGGTCGGCGGTGTAAAGGCCATCTTCATCCTTTACGTAAATCATTGATTTTGCAGCAAATACCTCACTCACTAAATAGCTTCCGGTATCGGTGCGGTGCGGCGGGATTCGCCCAACCCGGGGATTTTGCTGCCAAAACGTATAGGGAGGCATCCCGAAAAAGATGACTGCCTGACGTTCGGCTAAATAGAGCGGCAATTGCGCAAATTGGATCGGTTCTATAAAGGGGATACCATGCTTGGCTAACAAGTAATGGAGCATTCGGGCATTTTGCATACTGACAAATGTGCCCAATACACCCAATACCCCGGTAGGCAGCCCGAGTTCAATACCCACACTGTAGGCATGCCGTGCCCGGGTGCCAGCGCCGGTACCGATAATCATCTTATGCTGATGCAAATTTTCTACAATTTCTTCGATGATCGGGAAAACCGCTGCTCGCCCGCGGTCGATCATACTTTGCCCGCCAATTTTAACCACATTGGCCTCCGGCAATATTTGCACGGCAGTAGGCTCCGCGGTTTGCCCCAATAATTGATCGTCAGTCAAAGATTCCGATATCAACGCTTTACCGAGATTCGTGAGAAGTTCATCATTCATTTCGACCTCTTTGGTTTAGGAATTAATCATCATTTACCAAATGCAGTGTTTATTTTTATAATTCCCCGCCTTATTCAAGAAGGGGACAGATTTTAGAAACGTACAGTGAGAAAATCAGGGGTGGTTACATACTCAACGCTTGACCACCCCTGTATCGTTCGCTAAACGCTTCACGATACTGTCCCCTCCTTGAATAAGGAGGGGAATTTTTTGTCGCTCATAAATCATAGAAATCAAAAAATTTATTGAACGCTATTTTACCTCAACCAAACCCCTTCCAAAATATATGTTTCCTCCGAAGCAAGTGTTGTATCCAAACTGCCATAGATTTTCTCCGCCCAGGTTTCCAGGCGGTTTAATATCTTGTTTTTGATTTGTAAAGGAACTGTTCTGCCGGCAAGCCCCGGCTTCATCCGCCAGGACTCCAGGGAGTTCAAAGGTGAATGCGAAACAGTCCAGCGCGATGCGATTAAAGGATCGATTTTCCTGAGAGCACCGCGACTGAAACATGCCGAGAATAATTGTTTGCCATGAGCTTCACCGCTGAGGCTATCAATTCCCTGTTCTTTAAGAAGCTCCCGCATTTTCCGCCGCATTGCTGTTCTAACGCTATCTTTCTCGCGCTCTACTCTTCCGGTAATAAACACGGCTCCTTTTTTTGATGTGACGCGAAAAAGCTCCTTCACCACATGGTCAATCGCCAACCAATGAATTGCCCGCGAGCTAAATATTATTCGCACTGAATGATCGCTTATAGGCCAGTTTTGATTAGCATCCGCGCATACCAATTCTATGGTTGTATTTTTCGTTTGAATTCGGTCTCTAAAAACATCCAGCATCGCGGCGGAGATATCCATTCCAATATAATGCAAAGGAATTTTTGCTATGTGCACTCCAATTCTGCCGGTTCCGGCACCGATATCCAGTAATTTATCAGCCGGCAATGGTTGGATTAATTGTTTAAGCACATTCGCAATATCCCGGCAAATCTCATCCGCCAGTCCCGCGCGAAGATCGAATGTTTCTGCTTGTTCATCGAAACGAATCATAATTTTATCTGTCTAAGAGCGTGTTTGGAAAGTGAAAATACTCGCCACTAAGGTACAAAGACACCAAGTTTCACCAAGTTTTCTTATAATTTTCAATGGTTTTTTTGTGATTCTTTGAGACTTTGTGCCTTTGTGTCGAATTTTCAAACAGCCTCTAAGCCTTTATCCTTTCTGCACATGTTTTAACAAATACCGTGTTACCGGTGCCGATAAAGCGCCAAAAACACATTGGGAAATAAAAAATGGTGTTAATACAAGATAAAATTCCGCTGGAACGTTAAAGGCAATCGACAATAAAATTAACGCGGTAACACGAGCAAGCCCGGCACCAATGCCAACCAGGGCGTAGATAAAAAGAGAGCTTGAGAGACGAGTCAGGCGTATCATGGCATCGACAACCAATCCCGGGGCCATAAATTGTAAAATGCCTAACACGCCAAATTTTCCCAGGCCGATCATAAAGTGCATAATGCCTGCTAAAAAGCCGATGTAAGTTGCGGTAAATCTTAATGTTGTGATACTCGCACCGACAATAAAAAACGGGATAATCACCACATTCTTATAACCGGGCGCTACCAGGAATCCCGGTAAAACATCAATAAACCGGAAGCTCACGATGATCAATGTAAAAGCGAAAATAACTGCCAGGTCGGAATCGGCAAAGCGGCTTTTTGCCTCGCTTAACCTGCGATTGACCATATCGATCAAAACATAAAAACCCCCCTTCAAAATTCGTTTGATAACGATGCGTTTTCTATTCTGTCCCTGTTTTTTCGGTTTATCCTTCGCATGCTCCTCAATCGATGACAATATCGAATCCAGAACCAGTGCAAATTTTTCAGGCATTTTTAGCTTGGTAAGGCCGGTGATAAATTCTTCCGACGTTGTATTCGCGCGAACCACCATGGATGCCAGCAGCATCGTCAAAAATCGCCCGGCCAATTCCAGTGCTTCGAAAAAGCCGTTAAGGTTTATCCGCAGCGGATATTCAAAAACCGTTAATAAAACGAAATTACGTTCGGGAACCACAATGCTGTAGAAGAAAATCATCGCCAGCATCCAGGGAAACAGCTTGCGAAGAATGTTTAAATCTTGTCTCTTAATCCCGGATGGAATCCATAAAAGAATCTGAAGTAGAATAAGCGTGAGCGTGATATACGAGTGATCGTAAAGTAACACGATACTCGAAATGAAAATCAAATAGGCAATCTTTATACGCGGATCAATCGTTTTTAAGCGCCTTTATGTTTCGGTATATCTCTCAAGTTTGATGAACCTGTTGAAGCATTTGTATTTAGCGGTTTTTTTCGAAAAACGCAAGTAACTTTAACAACAATTTAGAGGATGTAAAAGTTTGTCACCAATTGTCAAAAACTTCCCGGTTTTAAACATTTTTTTAAATTATTTGGTATCTTGTGCCCGTTGCAATTTTGAAGCATTAACAAAAGGGGCAGAAGATGATAGAACTCAAGAATATTCATAAATCATACGCTGCAGGAAAACAATCGCTCCACGTTTTAAAGGGGATTGATTTGCAGGTTGAAGTGGGCGAGTTGGTTTCGATAATGGGGTCTTCCGGTTCTGGGAAATCGACGCTGCTAAATTTATTGGGAATATTGGATGCGCCTGATGACGGGGAATATTACCTCGGCGGCGAATTGATCAAAGATATTTCGGAAACCCGGGCTGCGCAACACCGGAATCGTTCCATCGGTTTTGTATTTCAATCCTTCAACTTGCTCTCCTTTAAAAATGCCATGGAAAATGTAGCCCTCCCGCTCTATTACGAAAAAATAAGCCGCAAAAAGCGCCACAAAATTGCGCTGGAACTCCTGAAAAAAATGGGATTGCAAGATTGGGCAGAACATTTACCAGGTGAGTTATCCGGGGGGCAAAAGCAGCGCGTTGCCATCGCCCGTGCCTTGATTGGCAATCCCAAGGTAATTTTGGCTGATGAACCGACCGGCGCTTTAGACAGCGCAACATCGATGGAAGTAATGGATATCTTTAAAGAGGTGAATAAATCCGGTAAGACAATCGTGATCGTTACCCACGAACGAGACATTGCAAGCCGAACGGATCGTGTGATCTATTTAAAAGATGGATGTATTGTGAATGATGATTACCGGCAAAATTAAAGTTGCTATTGGCGAATTCAACTTTTCCAAATTCCCCTCCTTATCTAAGGAGAGGACAGCATCGTGAAGTGTTCAGCGAACGATGCAAGGGTGGTTGGAAAGCGTAGACTTCATGGATGGAAAATAAAGGTTTAAGGATGAATCAAGTTACAACAATCAAATAATGTAGCAGATTAAAAATGTTCGACTTAGACAAATGGCAAGAAATTTTTAGCACTATTCGCCAAAATAAGCTGAGAACGCTAGCGACGGCCTTTAGCATATTCTGGGGAATTTTGATGTTAGTGATGCTGTTGGGTGCCGGGCAGGGATTGCAAAACGGTGTGCAGCGAAGTATGCTGCTGGACGCCACGAATAGCATCTGGTTTTTTACCGCCAGAACCTCTATGCCCTATAAAGGCATGCCGCCGGGCAGGCGATTGCAATTTACGGAAGACGATTTGGCGGTGATCGAAAAGAATATCGACGGCATCGAAATAATGTCCCCGGAGAATTTTCTGTTCGGGAATTTTCTAGTAAGCCACGGCAAAAAAGGCGGCTCGTTTGGAATATTCGGCGCAGAACAGGATTATTTTGCAATCAAAGTAACCCAAAAATATACAGCCGGTCGCAAGCTCAATATTATGGATGACATCAATGCCCGGAAAATCTGCGTTATCGGCAGCCGGGTAGCGGAGGTGCTTTTTGAGCCGGGAGAAGATCCCATCGGCAAATATTTGAACGTGCGCGGCGTGCATTTTAGAGTCGCCGGTGTTTATCGTTTTGAAGGGTTCGATCTCCAACAGGCAGAGAGAATTTACATTCCCTTTAGCACCTTTCAGCGAACTTTTAACACCAAACGGTCTGTCAACCTGTTCGCAGTAACCACCCAAAGCGGTGTTCCCGGAAAGGAGTTGGAAGATCGTATTTTGAAGCTATTGGCGCAGCGCCATGTGGTTCACCCGGAGGATAACCGCGCTTTTTGGACGCATAATCAGGAAGACCAGCATCGCTCGGTGCTAAACCTGTTTTTGGGTATCAAAACCTTTGTCTGGTTTGTAGGGATCGGGACGCTGCTGGCAGGCATTGTCGGTATCAGCAATATTATGATTATCGTGGTAAAGGAGCGAACGCGGGAAATTGGTGTAAGAAAAGCCGTTGGCGCTACCCCCTGGTCGATTGTCAGTTTGATTATGCAGGAGTCGGTTCTGATCACCGCTGTTGCCGGATACGCCGGGCTGGTTGCGGGTGTGGGATTGTTAGAGGGGGTGAATTATATTATGGAGATGGCCGGGGTCAATGTAGAATATTTCAATCGCCCGGAAATCGATTTTACCACCGCTATCAGCGCCACCATTATTTTGATTTTTGCCGGTGCTATTGCCGGATTTGTTCCGGCCCTCCGTGCCGCTCGCGTAAACCCGGTAACAGCGTTGAGGAGTGAGTAATATGTTCGACTACGACAAATGGCAGGAAATTTATCACACCGTTAAAAAATATAAACTCCGCACAACGCTGACGGCGTTCGGTGTTTTTTGGGGAATATTTATGTTAGTGATTTTGTTAGGCGCCGGTAAGGGGTTGGAAAATGGCGCTATGCAGGGGTTTGATATTGCCAAAAATGCCGTATTCGTCTGGACGCAGCGCACCAGCATTCCTTACAAGGGACTTCAACCGGGACGGGCCATCCATTTGACGAACGATGATTTTACCGCCATCAAAAATAACATCAACGAAATTGATGTCATCTCCCCCCGGAGTTCGATGGGTGGTGATTTAACCATCAGTTATAAAGATAAAAGCGCCTCATTTTGGGTGGTTGGAGACTACCCGCAATTTTTGCAGGTAAAACCGTTGCTCATTCGCAGCGGGCGATTTTTGAATGCGCTGGATATTCGGCAAAAACGAAAAATCGCGGTTATTGGCAAGCGGGTTGTGGAGTTGCTTTTTGATGAATCGGTTGATCCCATCGGCGAATATATTCAAATAAACGGCGTTCATTTTAAAGTCGCAGGCATTTTTGATACCCGGCAAACCGGTGAGGGCGCTATCAGGGATATTCAGACCGTTTACATTCCCAACACTACCATGCAACATGCCTTTAACCATGGGAACCGCATTGGCTGGTTTGCATTTTTGCCCAAAACCGGCGTACCAGCAGCCGTCATCGAAGAAAAAGCGAAAACTCTCCTGGCCCAACGCCATAAAGTTCACCCGGATGACCGGCAGGCGTTTGGTTCTGCCAATATCGAAGAAGAATTCCGCAATGTGCAGGGAATTTTTACCGGTATTCGCGGGTTTAGCTGGCTGGTTGCAATCGGAACGATTATAGCCGGAATGGTTGGTGTAAGCAATATTATGATGATTATCGTAAAAGAGCGCACCAAAGAAATCGGTATTCGCAAATCCGTGGGGGCAACTCCTTTTTCCATTATAAGCATGATTGTCCAGGAATCGCTGGTGATTACCGGAATCGCCGGTTACTTGGGATTGTTGTTGGGTGTCGTTTTGATAGAATCGATTCGCTATGCGATGGCGCAATTCGGGGTAGAATCCGAGTTTTTTGCCAATCCCGAAATTAACTTCCAGGTAGCGTTATCGGCAGTAATTGTCCTGGTAATTGCCGGAACTTTAGCAGGACTGATCCCCGGCGCAAAAGCAGCTCGTTTAGACCCGGTTGTGGCGCTGCGGGATGAGGGGGGATAATAGAATGGTTAAATTGCTAAATGGCTAAATTGTTTTTGCACGCCAGCAGAGATGTTGCTCGTTACGAGGCTCCTGTCTCGTAACGTGAATTGGAAGCTCCGCTTCCAGTGATACTCCAAAGTGTCATAAGACAGCACAAAACCTGAAAACTTATGGAGGTAAATCATGATCAAAAAAATTCTACTAACCATTACAATAATTGTGGCCATCGGTTTGTTCCTGGGAACCGGTTATTTCCTGTATCAAAAATCGGAAGCGCCGGCGGTTATTTTTGAAACGGATAAACCGTTTGTAACCAATATCACCCGCAAAACAGTGGCAACCGGTTCGATAAGCCCGCGCAAAGAAGTGGAAATCAAATCACAGGTTTCCGGCGTGGTGGAAAGGCTGTTCGTAGAGCCAGGCGATAAAGCGACAGTCGGGCAACTCATTGCCAAAATAAAAATTATTCCCGACGTGGTTGCCCTGAACAATGCGGAAGCCAACGTCAGCACCGCCAAACTCAACCTGGAAAACGCCGAGCGAGAAATGAAACGCCAAAAGGCGCTTTTCGAGCAAAACCTGATTTCCGAATATGAGTTTAATCGCGTTCAACTGACCTTCAATCTTAACAAGCAAGAATTGGAATCCGCCGAAAACAACCTCGATTTGATCCGCGAAGGCGCTTCCAAAAAATCCGGTACCGTATCGAACCTGGTGAAAGCGACGGTGAATGGAACGGTACTGGATG
>CAXHHS010000215.1:0-9284 GCA_964015645.1 uncultured bacterium | reverse complement strand
AAAATCACCTGCTTTCATATGGTAAAAATAAATTCCCGAGCTTACAATTTGCCCGGTATCGTTGCGCCCATTCCAGACGACTGACCAGGCTCCGGCGGTTTGAAAATCATTTATTAGCGTGCGAACATTTTGGCCTGATAAATTATAAACCTTTATTTCCACATCCGATCCAACGGGTAAACGATATTGAATTGTTGTGGAAGGATTAAACGGATTGGGATAATTCGGAAGCAACGCAAATGCTTGCGGGGTTAACGGATCGTTTTGCAGCGATGTTATTACCGGGTTAAGCCCGACGCCTTCTATCGCTTCGTGAAATTTATTTATCTCGACATCGATATAAACATCCCTCAAACCGGAAGGCCATTCAAATACCAGCGAATCGATTATTGTGGCATTTCCCAGGCCGAATTCAATATTGAGGCTATTTTGGGCGTTAAAACCGGTTGCGCCGGAGACTTGCCGAAGCTGCCAGGTTGCTGCACCGTTAATCGATGCTTTGGTTTTCACTTTTGTGCCGATCGCGGTGCTGTTGGAGGTCGTTCCGATGCACTTTATATTCACCCAATGATTGGCGTTTCCATTGTTACGGTACAAGATGTTGCTTTGAGTTTCCGGTCGTTGCCCATTAGGAACAAATAAATCCAGGAAACCATCATTATTATAATCTGCCCATGTTGCCCCATTCGAGCGGCCGCCATCGTTTGCCGGATCGCCTGTGGTTATTTTTGTAAAGGTTCCGTCGCCGTTGTTTTCATATAAGTTATTGTTTTCATTGAAATCGTTGGTAACGTAGAGATCCAAGTCGCCATCATTATCGAAGTCACCCCAGGTTGAGCTTACCGAATCTCCGCCGTCGTTGACGACAATTCCTGTCGTTATTTTTGTGAAAGTGCCATCGCCATTGTTTTTATAAAGAATATTATTATTTCCAAGAAAATTGGTTACGAACAGGTCAAAGTCGCCATCATTGTCAAAATCTCCCCAACCGCCATTCGATGAGTAACTGTGATCAACTCCGATGGTAACCGGGTTGATTTCGGTAAATGTGCCGTCGCCATTATTTTGATAAATCACATTATCCACCTGTGCTACATTGAAGGCGGCTCCGTTGGCTACAAACAGGTCCTGATCACCATCATCATCATAATCACACCAGGAAGAACTGCTGGAGTGCTGCCCATCGTTAACCAATGTCCCGCTGGCAATTTTGGTAAATGTGCCGTCGCCATTATTTTTGTATAAAAAATTATTTGCCCCTAAATTTGTGAACGCCCCGTTAACGACATAAATATCCAGGAATCCATCGTTGTCATAATCGGCGATACTCGAACCGAACGATAAACCGCCATCGTTCACAATGCTTCCTTCGGTAACTTTTGTAAAAGTGCCATCACCATTGTTGAAATACAAAAAGTTATCAATCTCAAAATAATTGCATACGAATAGATCCAAATCGCCATCATTATCGAAATCGCCAAAGCTTCCGCCGCTTGATCTACCCTGGTCGATAACAATCGGCCCCGATAAAACTTGTCTAAAACTGCCGTCACCATTATTAATGAACAAAACATTTTCTTGTTCTGTGTGCAAATGCGGCACAAATACATCCAGGTGGCCATCGTTATTGATGTCCGCCCAGGAGGAACCTTCGGAATATCGTTCATCACTGACGACTGGATCAGCAGTTATTTTGGTGAAGATTTGAGCAGTAAGTGTTGTGAAATTCAACATCAACGCTGTCATCAATAAAAAGGCCAGTTTCATAAAAGTTTCCTTTCGGTTGAGGGTAAGCAATTTCTCTCTTTATTTGCAAAGCACCGCGAAATTTACTATGATTCATGCGATTTTAGTTAAAAAAGGTGTGATGATTTTCTGATGATTTTCTGAAACTGAGCCGCCTTAGTTAATAACTTCGAAATTGATGATGATGCCTGCCGAATTTCTCGATACATCCAACCGACCCATTGCCTTTCGTATTGGTCATTTCTTTATCAACATAAATGCAAATCGAATACTATCGCAGGGGCAGGAAATTAAGATAGAACCCAAAGTGATGGAAGTTCTCAGGCTGCTTATTGATGCGGATGGTGCAACCGTTGGCAAAAGCGAATTGCTGCAAAAGGTATGGGATGAAGCGTTAGTCACCGAAAATTCCTTAACGCAGGCGATTTCCAAACTTCGAAAAATCCTGGAAGACGAAGGTGGCCGGCAGGTGATCGAAACAATCTCAAAAAAAGGATACCGCTTAGCAGTTCCGGTAGAACCAATTTACAATAGCCGGGAGGTCGATCGTGTTCAAACGCCGGAAACCCGAAAGCAGCGCCATCAACATTTCAAACTTGTGTACAGTATTCTGTTGATCGCCGGTATCGTTTTCATAGGATTGTATTTTAACCGAATCCTGATGAATGCGACGGCGAGCATAAAAGTATTGCCAAAATTGCGCCCCTTAACAACGGCGCCGGGCATCGAAAGGCATGCAAGTTTTTTTGGAAACGACAGTTTTATTGTTTTTAGCAGGGATAGCCTGCCGATTTGGTCCGTGCTTTACACTAGAAAAATAAGCACCGGTAAGGAAACCAGGATTTTGTCCGGCCTCGGGGTAAAAAGATACCCTAGGGTTTTAGAGTCTGGTAAACAAATCGTTTTTGCTCGCAAAACAAAGGATGCGACCGCGATCTTTTCAGTGCCGTTGGCAGGAGGGCATCCGGAAGAAATCGCACGATTAGTCTCAGGAGAAATCGAAGGATTGGATACTTCACCCAAAGGAGATTGGATTGTTTATGCCGACCGCCATGTTATGACACATCCACAAGCCCTTTTTCGGATGGATTTGAATAAAAACAAATTAACTCAACTAACCACCCCGCCTCGAAATTACATAGGCGATAAACTCCCGGCAATTTCACCGGATGGTCACCAAATAGCCTTTGCCCGTGTGGATGAAAACCTAAATGAGGATATTTATATTCAGGAAATTAAGTCGGGCCTTGAGCGGCGAATTACAACACACAATTTGAGGATCTTCGGTTTGGATTGGTCTGCGGATAGCGAAGAGATTTTATACTGTTTATCAGATCCGGAAGAAGCCATAAAGCTAATGAAAATAGCAGTTTCTGATAATTCAATCGATGAAGTTTTAACTTCCATCGAATATGTGGGTAATAATTTAGCTGTTTCTCAAAGTGGTGATAAAGTGGCGTTTGAGCGCTGGAGTTATTCGACGGATATTTATCGAATATCATTAGAATCATTAAATGCATATAGCAACCAGATAGAAACACTGGTTCCGTCTACCCACTCGGATTGGAATCCCCAATATTCTCCCGATGGGGAAAAAATTGCCTTCATCTCCGATCGTTCCGGTATTCCCGAAATTTGGATTTTGGATAAAAACGACCAATCCCCCAAACGATATGCTGAACCTGCGTTAACCTATCGTTCATCGCCGCCGCGATGGTCTCCGGATGGCAGCCAGATCGCTATCGATGGCAAATTGGATGGCAAAAGCAATATCTATTTATTGAATCTAAAAACCGGGGCTTCAAATGAAATAGTAACCGGGGGCGTTTCACCAAATTTTTCTCGCGACGGCAAATGGCTATATTATAGCTCCCATCAAAACGGGAATTGGGAAATTTGGAAAATTCATCTCTTCGATAAAGAAAAAATTCAAGTCACTTCCAATGGCGGCTATTTAGCCGACGAGTCGTTTGATGGGAGCCATCTTTATTTTTCGAAATTGCGGCAGGCAGGCCTTTGGCGACAGCATATCAAAAGTGGGGGTGAGGAAATGGTCGTCGCAAATTTGGAATTTGCAGATCGATTCAACTGGCTTGTTACCAGGGAGGGGATTTACTATATTCGCCGGGAGGCCAACTACCGGCCTGTTTTATATTTTCTTGATTTTGCCAAGGCTAATAGTGAGCGCATTGTGAACCTTGATGCTGGTCCGCATACTCGCACTTTTGGCCTGAGCTTAAGCCCCGACCGCCGGCAGGTGCTTTTTTCCCAGGCGAATAAATTGGATAGTGACATTATGTGGATAGATTATCCGCATTGATGGGGTTTATATCTACACCAATAACCCAATATTCTGTTATTCCAAATATTCTATTGATACATTATTTCTTGCTCTATCTCTTAATTCCTGATAAGAACCAGCAGGGAAATAAGAAATGCCCCAAAGCCAATAACCGTCCTTATCCAATGCCAGGTAGCCCATCGTTGTAACTCGGCTGGCAAACCATCAGCTCCCACACTTCTGGATTTAAAACTATCATTTGCATCCTTGAAATAGTAAAAGTAAATGCCGAGTATTATCAACATCAATACCGCAACTATTACCGAAAAGGTTCGGGTTGTTGTGCCAGCCCAAATGCAGAAAATCGCTGTAGCTGCCGGTAAAAGAGTTGCTAAAATAGTGAGCGGTGCAAAGTAGCAGTACAGTTGGGGGCCTAATGTGCCATGGAGCTTTAAGAAAATTTCCGGCTTAATAGAACGCCAGTAGGGTACTAAAATAATCGCTTCGGTGAGCAGGCTGCCTACAAATAAACCCAGGGTCAGGGAGGATAGGATTTGAAGTGTGTCCGCAATCATTTATCGTTTCCTCGGGTATTTTAACTCCCCCGGCGGCTTTTTGAAAACTTTTCGATCCGCATAAACGCGCTTCGGTGGGTTTCGCAAATCCCACACAATTCTGAACCAGGAGAGCACTCGCAAAATGTAGTGCGAAACATCAATCTCCCACCAGTAAAATCCCTGGCGTTCGGACGACGGAAAACGGTGATGGTTGTTATGCCATCCTTCTCCCAGCGTAATCAATGAAATCAAAAAACTGTTTCGACTATCATCGGTTGTATCGAAGCGGCGGCGGCCGTAAACATGGGTCAGCGAATTGACAGTAAAGGTTCCGTGGTATAAAACAGCAGTGCTGATAAAAAATCCCCACACCAGCATCTGAAACCCGGAAGTATTTAACTGTGGAAAATAATAATTAAGCGTCATGCCCAATCCCGTTAAAATAACGGCTAATGAAATTGGCGCAATCAAATGAAATCGTTCCAGAAAGTTCAATTCCGGGAATTCTCTCAAATCCTTTACCAGTTTCATGTGGGCGCATTTGTATTTATCGCACATAATCCAGCCAACATGCGACCACCAAAACCCTTTGCGCGGGGAGTGAATATCTTCTTCAGTATCCGAATGGCGATGATGATGGCGATGATGCGCCGCCCACCACAATGGCCCCTTTTGCGCGGCGGATGTGCCTAAAAACGCCATCACAAATTGAAAAATCCGCGTGGTTTTATAACTGCGGTGAGAAAAATAACGGTGATACCCGGCAGTAATGGCAAACATTCTGATGCCGTAAGTGAGGATAAGGGCAATAATTGCCGCCCAACTAACCCCGGCCCAAATTACCAGGATGCAGGCGATATGAACTAAAATAAACCCGGTGCTGTCTGTCCAATTGATCTTCTCATCTTTTAAATTCTGCCGTATTCCAGATTTCTTCAACGAAATTCTCCTTCGAATTCTATGTCCATACTCTCGAAAATTAGAGCTTAAATAATACAAAATTTTTGAGAGATTATCAAAATATGATTTTGGAAATAAAATAATCAATGCTGCACAAAGCTGGCTTCCTTCATCATCGTTTCGATGTCCTCGATGCTGCGCGGTGCTTTGGCGGAGAGCAATTCGTGACCGGATGGGGTGATTAAAACATCATCCTCGATACGAACGCCGATGTTGATATATTTTTTAGCGACAGGAGAAACAGCTTTGATAAACGCTGTTACTTCATCCATTGGGATAGATATCGGGCGAAAGCGGCCAAAATTTTTCGCCATTTTCGGAAGATTTTCCAGGGTATTTTCTCCAATGTAAATTCCCGGCTCAACGGTAAACACCATCCCCGGCTCTAAAATTCGGCCTCTTGCAGTGTTGCGTTTATAATCACCGGCGTCGTGAACATCCAGGCCAAGCCAGTGGCAAGGGCCATGTTTATACCAAACGCGATATTGCCAGTTGCTATTTTTATCGGTAATTAACCCAAGTTGAAACAGGCCATCTTTTATTACCTCGGCAACTTTTCCGGTAAGCTCATTTAACCCCACGCCCGGTGCCGCCATGTCGATGCCGGCTTGCTGCGCATCCAATACAATTTGGTAAATCGCTTTTTGCGCTTCACTAAATATGCCATTTACCGGAATGGTGCGGGTGATGTCGGCGGAGTAGTAACCGTATTCCGCTCCAATATCCATCAAAACCACCTCGCCGTCTTTCATCAGGCGATTATTATCGCGATAATGCAAGATAATCGAATTGGGGCCGGAGCCAACGATAGACGGAAATCCCACTCGCGGGCAGCCATTTTTATAATAGACATATTCGATAAGCGCGCTTAATTCGTATTCGAACATTCCCGGCCTCGCTGCTTTCATTGTCTCGATGTGGGCGTCGCACGTTATCTCGATGGAGCGTTTCATCAACTTAATTTCCGTGTCGTCTTTAATTAGGCGCATTTCGTGTACAAACTGCAGCGGGTCAACAATCTCCTTCGGCGGATTTCCCCAGCGGCTTTTCAGCATCAGTATCAGTTTATCGTTAAAATTTTCGTTATTCAGACTGTAATAAACGGTTTCTTTTCCATACAAGTATCGCGGCAGTTTTTTCTCCAATTGATCGATAGTAAAGGCCGTGTCTGCACCAAAAATTTCCATTGCGCCGTTTACACCGGCGCGTTTACCATCCACACCTTCATGAGTAAGGTTACGGCCTCGCACAAACATGATGAATTCCTGGTCCGCACCGGGAATTAGTAAGAATGCCGATTCCTTTTCTTCAAAACCGGTGAGGTAATAAAAATCGCTATCTTGGCGGAAGGGAAATTCTACATCATTATTTCGCACGTGTTCTTCGGCGCTTATAAAAATAGCGATACCGCCGGCCATATTTTCCATCAATTTTGCACGGCGTTGTTGATAAAGTTCTTTGTTGAAGGATGATTCGGCTGCTGCTGTTGCTAAGTTTGGAAAACAAAGCAATAAAAAATTGATTGCGAAATAAACTACGAATAATTTTTTCATGGAACTCCTTTCTCTAATGTTGAATTAATCGTGAACAATTTTCCGTTTAAACATAGATTGTGTTATACGTTTTCCATTTACTCAATATGTTGAGTAAATTTACTCAATCTCCCTTGTAAATCAAAATTGGGGATGATGCATCAAAATTTTTTATTAAATTGCCGCTGTTGCATAACACCGTCAACCAATGAACAAAGAGTATGTTCGAAAAATTCGACATTATCGACTGCCTTAAAAAAGACGAATTTTCCAGCGTTTATCTTGCGCAGCACATTTACTTGGGCAAAAAAATTATTCTCAAAACGCTTAATACCAACAATTTGCCGGATAAGACGGTGTTACAGCGATTTCAGCGCGAGGCGAAAATTCTGGCGAAACTAGCTCACCCCAACATCATTAAGGTTTTGGATTTCGGCACTCAAGAAAGTGATTTTTATATTTCATTTGAATATTTTGAAAGCCGCAATCTCCGGAATTTTATGCAAGAAGAAAAGATTGCAGAAAGCCAAAAATATCAATTGGTTAAGCAGTTGTTAAATGGGTTAGATTTTGCCCACCAAAACCGCATTGTTCACCGCGATATTAAACCGGAAAATATCTTGGTAAATGACCAGCATCAGCTTAAAATCGCTGATTTCGGGTTGGCGCTGGTGATCAATGAAGAGCAGATCACTCACAAGTCTTCCATCGTTGGTACGCCAAGTTACATGTCGCCGGAGCAAATTCGCGGTGAAAAATTGACGCCACAAAGCGATATTTTTTCTACCGGAATTTTACTTTATGAATTATTCAGCGGACAACACCCTTTCCTGGGAAATGATGTGAGTGCGACCATCAATAATATTTTGCAAACGAATACTACCCTGGCTTTCGAAAATGTGGCAATCCCGGCGGCCATTCAACCTGCAATTCGGCGAATGATCGAAAAAGACTGTAAACGCCGCTTTAAATCCGTAAGCGAAATTTTAGATTCTTTACGCGGAGCCGCTGACACATCGCCACAATCTTCTTCTAAAAAAAGAACATTCGACTCAACTACTCGCTTCGGGTGGCCGACCCGATTTTTAACGATTACGATCTTGTTGGTTTTAGTGGTCGGTATTGGTGCATTTATGCTAAGAAAATCCTCTCCGGCTCAAAACGTGATGCTCCTGCAAGAAAAAACGCCAATCCAAACTATGCCTCAGGTTTCGGATACAATTCAATCAAATACCGAAAACACTATTTTGCCACAATCAGAATCGCCGCAATCGCCACAGCCGGATGAAAGCACCTTGCAACTGAAGACTGCTAAAAAATTGCCGGAAATGGAAAATATGGTATCGGTTTCTCCGGATACTGAATTTGCAAAACTTGAAGAAAAACCGGCAGTAGCTGCTTTGCCCGGAAAACTGTTTGTGCAATGCCTCCCCTGGGCGGAAATTTATATTGATGGAAAGAAACTCGATACCACACCTTTGGAAACAGCCATCAACCTGCCATCCGGTGATTACGATTTGCAGCTCCGCCACCCAAATTACCCGGTGTATGATCTTTCTATCAATTTAAAACCGGGTAAACAGTTAACGGTAACTGCGGATTTGGATACAATGTTTGGCCTTT
This sequence comes from uncultured bacterium, assembly GCA_964015645.1. Taxonomy (GTDB): domain Bacteria; phylum Calditrichota; class Calditrichia; order RBG-13-44-9; family J075; genus CAXHHS01. The sequence continues at coordinate 585 of CAXHHS010000215.1, read as the reverse complement.
TCGATTGCAACGTCTACCCCTGGGGGGAAGTATTGGTCGATGGCAAAAGCATCGGGCAGACGCCGCTTCGCCAACCGCTATTGCTGGTTCCCGGGCAGCATCACATCACCATCAGCAGTCCCCAATTCAGCACATTTGAGGATTCAATCACCATAAAACGAAACGAAACACTGAAATACAAACTAAACCTTGAAGATGGAAAAACGCAGGTTCTTTATCAATAATTATAAATATAAAATTTCAGACGTTTTTCCTGAAATTTTTGGGTATGAAAATTGCTCTACACCTCTCAAAAAAAGAGGTATTATGAAAAAAAGTTGTCAGAACATCTTTGTTCTTCCTCTACTCATTTTGCTGCTCAATTCCGTAAACGGGCAGGAGGGCGAATGGAATACAATTAGCGAAATGCCCTTTCCGGTGGCTGGCGGGCGAGCGATCGTGGCGGATTCGCTCATTTTGGTTATTGGCGGCGCTTTTATTACGAATGCGCAAGTAGGAGGCGACATCAGCGATCTTATCCAGGTTTACGACCCGCATCATAACACCTGGGACATTATTGAAGGTGCAATGCTAAAAAGCCGGGCC
>CAXHHS010000214.1:0-9285 GCA_964015645.1 uncultured bacterium | reverse complement strand
GCTGTTGATGTGCCATGCCCTTCGATCATACTCACCGTTCCGGGAGATGCCCCGGCGTTTTTCCAGGCGCGCTCTACGGCTAATTCTTGCCCGATGGGGTTTGGAGCGGTGATGCCCTTGCCTTTGCCATCGCTGGAACCGCCCAGGCCGCGAATAACGGCATAAATATTATCGCCGTCGCGTTCGGCGTCTTCCAGGCGTTTTAAAACGAATACGGCGGCGCCTTCGCCCATCACAAAACCATCAGCGCCTTCGGCATAAGGCCGGGTTCCGGTGGCGGATAATGCGCCAATCTTGGAGAATTTAATGTAGGAGGAGGGACTCATATTAGCATCGATTCCGCCGGTAATTACGGCGTCGAAATCATATTCTTCCAATCCTTCGATGGCGGAGTTCATGGCGGCCATGGCAGAGGCACAAGCGGCATCCACAGTGTAGTTGGGGCCATGAAAGTTATACAACGCGGCAATCCGCCCGGCAATGATGTTTGAGAGTTCACCGGGCATGGTATCTTCGGTAATCGGTGACCAGCGCTGGCCAATGCCGCCGCGGAATTCGGTGACGATGCTTCTGCGAACTTCATCCGGCAGGTCGGCAAATGTGGGTGCTTTTAGCAATTCCTGGGCAAACTCCGGAAACATAATACGCGCGGCAGATTGCAAATGCAAATCGCCACCCATGGCGTTGCCCATAATAACGGCGGTGCGTTCGGAATCCAGCTTACGCTGATCGGGATAACCGTAATCCAGCAGCGCTTCGCGGGCCGCCATAATTGCCCACTTTTGGGTGTAATCCATTACATCGCCAACTTTGGGCGGGATAGGCATTTTCCACTTTAACGGGTTCCAGTCAAACTCATGCACCCAGCCGCCGATTTTAGAATAGGTTTTATCCGGCGCTTTACGGTCGGGATCGTAGTAGAGATCGGAATTCCAACGATCTTTACGCACCTCGGTAATACTGTATTTTCCGTCTTTGATATTTTGCCAGAAGGATTTTGCACCGGAGGCTTCTGGCATTACTGCCCCCACGCCGACAATAGCAACGGCTTTGTGTTCCGATTTTTTCATAGCCCGGACTCCTCAAGTTTTTAATTTTATAAATCATTTTCTTTTATTATTGACTGTATAGCTTACTACAGGATTCTCGAATACAGGTGTGTAATGAAAGTGGAACAACCAACAATCCCAACGCTTTGGGAGAGTTTTTCGTTTTCGTTCTACTTTCATCACCTTGCTTATGATGAAGTTCGCTCGTAAATCACGTCGGCGACAAAATCCATATCGGAAATCATGCCGCTTTGAGCACGGTGGATGGCGGAGAGATTCAGCGCGGTTTCAAATTGCGCCATTTCCGCTTCGGAAATTCCTTTAGCGCCGGCAACCCAGCGGAGACCTTCTTCGGCGACTTTCAGCGCGGCTTCGCGGGCGAAAATGCGGCTCATTGCTGCCAGCGCGGTCGGATCGAAACGCGCATCCGTTTTTTCATTCAACATGTCCTGCGCAGCACGTACGGCGCGTTTGGCAAATACCATGGCGCCTTCGGCAAAGGCAACCAATTCACCCATACGAAAGAGAATATGTTGATTGCGAGTTAATCGTTGAACGCGGGCACGTTCTAGAACCTCCGCCAGGGCGTGAAGTGCAAGTGCGGCAACATCACAGCCGGTGTTTGGATGTTGGGCGTAGAGCGTTTCCATTTCCCGCGCTAAATCATGATAATGCTGGCCGCGTGTCTTTAAATGCGATTGCCAGCGATCGCGGCAAATGGTCATTTCCATAATTTCGGAAGTGCCTTCGTAAATAGTGGTAATTCGCACATCGCGTTTGATTTTTTCTACCATGTATTCTTTGGTATAACCGTATCCGCCGTGGGCTTGAATCGCAGCTTCCGCTGCCATATTGCCAGCTTCGGTAGCAAGATATTTAGCGATAGCGCCTTCCGTGTTGAGTTTTCCGCCTTCGCCTTCCCCGGCGTCGATACGCTCGGCTGTTTCTTCGATAAAAGCGCGAGCCGCTTCCAGGCGAACGACATTCGGAATGATTAACTTGTGGGTATATCCCTGTTTTTCGGAAAGCGGGGCGCCGCCCTGAATGCGTTCAGCAGAGTAAGGTATGGCGCGATCCATAGCTGCCCAACCGCCGCCAAGCCCAAATGCCGCGACCATCAACCGCGTATACCCAAAAACAAGCTGTGCTTGCCAGAGGCCCAAACCTTCCTTATCACCTAAAAGACGGTCGGCGTCCACATATACCTCATCCAGGGCCAATGCCGCGGTATTGCTGGCACGGATGCCGTGTTTGTCTTCCGGTTTGCCGTGGCTAAATCCATCTACTCCTTTTTCCACGACAAACCAACTGGGGCCGCCGGGAGTTTGGGCTAAAATCGTATAGAGATCGGCGTAGCCGCCGTTGCTAATCCATTGTTTGTTCCCGCTAATTTTATACCCTTTAATACTGCCATTTTCTTTTACCGGGGTAGCGATGGTTCGTAACGCGCCGAGATCGCTGCCGGCATCCGGTTCGGTTGCGCCGTAAGCCATCAACAGACCTTCTTCTGCGACACGAGTCATCCACTTTTTTTTCTGCGCTTCGGTGCCGCCATAAATAATCGGATCGCTGCCCAGGAAGGTTGCTAAAACGCCGGTGGCAATACCAATATCGATGCGCCCCATTTGCTCGCAAACACGGTAAACATCGAATGCGCCGCCGCCCATTCCTTCGTAATCTTCCGGAATAAACAGAAGGTGAATCCCCAAACCTTCGCCGCACATCTGGTGGACAATCTCCAGGGGAAATTCGTCTTTATGATCCAATTCCAGCAATTTTTCATCCGTGAGTTGATCACCGGCAAATTCTTTGATCGAATCCAATACCATATCCAGGGTTTCTTTATCGATGCCTGCGTTCATAAAAAATACTCCTTGAGTTTTTCATTTCAAGCCATCTATGTTTCCCAAATTTTTAAGGTATATAACAAAATGTTTGCCGAAAATATTCAATTACTGCAAGATGAGTAAATACTGAACTTACCGAAAAAACAGGTGATTTTTATATTAATATCTTATTGCCACGATATTGCAGTCTAAAAGGATTTTATAAGTCTTAAGTATAGGAAAAAACAGGATATATGCAATTTGCCAGTACTTTGCCGGAAGGAAAAAATGTGGCATCGATTTTTAAGGAATCTTTTATTTAATTCAGCAGTGATTACTGTTTGACAAATTTGAGTGATTTACTTATATTCTGGCGGAATTCTTCTTCATTAACTTGGCAAAGATGCTTTTAACCTTTCAGGAAGACGAGAACCACTATTTTCAACTTACTTAGCAAGAAATCCACATTGAAGAAACAACTCACCTTAAGGAGTCACAATGCATCTTGATGGAAGCCATATCCTCAACGCTCCCCCACAGCAAGTTTGGAATTTAATATTAGACCCTGACGTGCTGGCCCGCGCTACCCCCGGCGTAAAAACGCTTTCGCCATTAGGTGATGACAAATACGATGCTGTTTTTGAAGTGAAAATGGGACCGGTGAGCGGCCAGTTTAAAGGCAGCATGGAAGTTGTTGATAAAATAGAGCCGGAAAGTTTTAAACTGAAAATGAAAATGAATGGCAAAATCGGCAATGTCGCTGCCGCTGGCAATTTGCAATTAGCTGGAACCGGGAACAACCAAACCGAAGTCACCTTTTCCGGAGATGCCAAACTCACCGGAACCCTGGCGCGAACCGGTCAGCGCGTTCTCTCCGGAGTTGCCAAAACCATGACCAGCCAATTTTTTAAATCCTTAGAGGAAGAGCTTGCCGCCTCAAAAGGCGCCGTCGAAAAAATCGGTTTTTTTGCAAAAATTGCGAATTGGTTTAAGAGATTATTTGGGGCAAAAAAGGCTGAGGCTAAGGAGAAGGCGAAGGAAAAAACGGGGAGGTATTAGGATGGCGTATAAAGATTTTACGGAGATGTCAGTTTGGCAACTGGCCTTCAAACTTTTAGTAAAAATCTATAAGATCACGAAGGAATTTCCACCGGAAGAGAAGTTTGGAATGGTTTCGGATATGCGCCGGGCAGCTAATTCAGCTACTCACAACATTGCCGAAGGATTCGGCGCTATGAGCCAAAAGATAAAACTCGGTTTTATAAAATATCACGAGGAAGCAGCTATGAATTAATCAGCCAACTTCTCGCTTCATTCGAATTAAAATACATTACAGAAAAATATCTATTAGATGAATTAGTAAACGACTGCAAAAACATTATTGACGAATTAGATGCCCTGATAAAAACTCTGGAGGCTAAAGCAAACAGAAAGTAGATGAGGATTCAATATTTTACTAACCAATTCCTTCGCCTTTGCCTCAGCCTTAGCCTTCAAAAATCTCCTCACCTCAATAAAAACACAAAGGAGGCTCTTACATGGGAATTCCAATTAGTGTAACTGTGAACGGTAAAGCACGCAACGATGAAGTGGATTCGCGGCTGCTGCTCGTTCATTATCTGCGGGATGTGTTGCGTTTAACCGGCGCTCACGTTGGCTGCGATACCAGCAGTTGCGGCGCTTGCACGGTAGAGATCGATGGAAAAGCCGTTAAATCCTGTACAATGCTTGCCGCCCAAACTGATGGCACGGAAATTACGACGATTGAAGGTTTGGCGCAAAACGGTGAACTCCATCCGCTTCAAGAAGGCTTCAAAGAAGAACATGGGTTACAGTGCGGCTTTTGCACGCCTGGTATGATCCTTACAGCCAAACAACTTTTAGACCGTAATCCCAATCCCACGGAAGATGAAATTCGCCACGCCCTGGAAGGTAATTACTGCCGCTGCACCGGCTATCACAACATTGTAAAAGCCGTTTTATATGCGGCAAACAAAGGTTAGGAGGTTACGATGGGAAACTATATTGGAAAATCCGTTAAAAGAGTTGAAGACAAACGATTTATCACCGGTAAAGGAAAATATACTGATGATATTATTTTACCGAATATGACTTACGCACAAATTGTTCGTAGCCCGTACGCCCATGCGATTATCAACAGTGTGGATACATCGCAAGCGGAAGCGCACCCGGATGTCGTTGCCGTTTTTACCGGGGAAGATATTGCGAAAGCCGGTATCGGTGGCGTGCCGTGCGGCTGGCAGGTCGATTTCAAAAATGGTGACACAATGAAAGAGCCGCCACATCCGCTTTTAGTCGCCGACAAAGTGCGCTTTGTGGGAGATGCCGTTGCAGTTGTCATCGCAGAAACCCGTGAAGCCGCTAAAGATGCTGCCGAATTAGTTGAAGTTGACTATGAAGAATTAGACGCTGTGGTAGATGGTGAAAAAGCGTTGGAAGAAGGCGCACCATTGGTTCACGACGACGTGCCGAACAACACCTGCTACGATTGGCAGCTTGGCACCGACATCGATACTGTTAATGCCGCTTTAGATAACGCTCATCATGTAACTTCACTCAAAATTACCAATCAACGCATCATTCCCAATGCCATTGAGCCGCGCTCTGCCATCGGTGATTATGATGCCGCAAACGACCGCTATACGCTGTATACAAGTTCTCAAAATCCTCACCTGATTCGGTTGTTGATGTGTGCCTTTGTATTAGGAATTCCCGAACACAAAGTAAGGGTTGTTTCCCCGGATGTCGGCGGCGGTTTCGGCAGCAAGATTTTTCATTATATCGAAGAAGCGTTAGTAATATGGGCTTCCAAACAAATCGAACGGCCAATTAAGTGGACTGCCGAACGCAGCGAAAGCTTTTTAACCGACGCCCATGGCCGCGACCACATTACTCAAGCAGACATGGGTTTTGACGCCGATGGGAAAATCGTGGCAATGCGCTTCAAGACCGTTGCCAATCTCGGCGCCTATCTCTCCACATTTTCTACTTGTGTTCCCACTTATTTGTATGGCACATTGCTGCAAGGGCTTTATACTTCGCCGGCAGTCAATGTTGATGTTACCGCAGTATTTACCCACACAACACCGGTTGATGCACTTCGCGGTGCCGGACGTCCGGAAGCAACCTACCAAATTGAACGGTTAATGGATACCGCTGCGCGAGAAATGAATATGGATCCCGTGGAATTGCGCCGCAAAAATTTTATACCGCCATTTGATGGCGTTACGGAGCCGGGTTATCAAACCCAGGTCGCACTGCAATACGATAGTGGAAATTACGACGGCGTCCTGGATCGCGCATTGGAAATGGTCGATTACGACAACCTGCGCCAGGAACAAGCGGAAGCGCGCCAAAATGGTCGTTTAATTGGTATCGGATTTTCGACTTACATTGAAGCCTGTGGCATCGCCCCATCCGCCGTGGTCGGTTCCCTGGGTGCGCGAGCCGGTTTATATGAATCCGCCCAGGTACGCGTACAGCCGACCGGAAAAGTAAGCGTTTTCGTTGGCTCCCACTCTCATGGCCAGGGACACGAAACCACATTTGCCCAGATCGTTGCCGACAAATTTGGTATCGCAGTAGAAGATGTCGATGTGGTTCACGGCGACTCCGATTCTGTGGCATTTGGAATGGGCACGTACGGCTCCCGCAGCCTTGCCGTTGGTGGCAGCGCAATTATGAAAGGTGTGGAAAAAGTATTGGAAAAAGGCGCCAAAATCGCCGCTCACAAATTGGAAGCCTCGGTCGATGACCTGGAATTTGCCGAAGGAAAGTGGACCGTGAAGGGTACCGATAAATCCGTCGGGTTTGGCGATGTGGCACTGACAGCCTACGTTCCCCACGACTATCCTGAAGGCGAAGAGCCAGGATTGGATTTCGCGAGCTTTTACGATCCTGCAAACTTTACCTATCCTTTCGGCGCGCATATCGCAGTGGTAGAAGTTGATCCCGATACCGGAAAAGTAACATTGTTAAAATATGTTGCCTGTGATGATGTTGGTAATGTCATCAACCCAATGATCGTTGATGGCCAGGTTCACGGCGGCGTTGCACACGGTATTGGTCAGGCGCTTTTCGAAACCGCGCTTTACAACGACCACGGCCAATTGACGAATGGTTCCTATATGGATTACACCATGCCTCGTGCCGACGATTTGCCAAACTTCGATACCGACCGTACCGTAACTCCCTGCCCGCACAATCCATTAGGCGTAAAAGGCGCTGGCGAAACGGGTGCGATTGGCTCGCCTCCAGCCATCGTAAATGCAGTTTTAGACGCTCTTGCGCCTTACAATGTAAAAGACCTCACCATGCCGCTAACACCGGAAAAAGTTTGGCAGGCGATGCAGGGGTAAATGGTTAAATGACTGGTCTCGCGTTAACCAACAATTTAGCAATGTAACAATTCAACAATTGATGAATTAAAAGCAATGTAAAGCAAAAGGAGAATTTTAATGATTCCTTCAAACTTCGATTACCACCGCGCCTCTTCTGTCGATGAAGCGATTAGCCTGCTAAATGAGTTTGGTTCCGCAGCCAAAGTTCTGGCGGGTGGACACAGTTTGCTTCCGGCAATGAAGCTGCGGTTGGACGCACCTTCCAAACTCATAGATATCAGTAAGTTAGCGGAATTGAATTATATTAATGATGAAGGCGATAAGATTGCCATTGGCGCGGGAACAACACACTATGCAATAGAATCTTCCGGAGTCGTGCAATCCAAAGCACCCGTATTAGCGCAAGCTGCCACCGCTATCGGCGATACTCAAGTTCGCAATGCCGGAACAATTGGTGGCAGCCTGGCCCATGCCGATCCGGCAGCGGATTACCCGGCAGCTATTCTCGCCAGCGAGGCAAGCAGTATCAAGGTAACCGAACAGTCTTTAGAATATCTGGAATCAGAGGGACTTCCTAATGATGTTATTTATAAGTTAAGAACCATAAAAAATCAAGAGTTTACAAACAAAGACCAATTTTTAAATACTCTTATATCAACGATTGGAAATGACCAAACTGTTAAGTACAAATTTTGGATTTTGAGACATGCCGCCAGCGAAACGCAAATTGTTGTAAAAGGGCCAAGCGGCCAGCGCACGATTGATGCCGGAGTTTTCTTTACCGGGTTATTTTCAACTGCTTTGCTGAATGGCGAAATAATAACCGAAGTGCGAGTGCCGGCCCAACCGTCCAATAGCGGTGCAAGTTATATGAAATTTGCCCAGCCTGCTTCGCGATTTGCGATTGTCGGATGCGCGGCAGTGGTTGCCAAAAACGGCGCTACGGCCGAAAGCGTTCGCGTTGCTTTCACTGGCGTAGCTGATAGGGCGTTTCGCGATACCGCCGTAGAAAACGCCCTATCAGGACAATCGCTTGATGAGGCCTCGATTGCCGCAGCCGCCAAAAAAGCGGCAGATGGACAACATCTACTGAGCGATCATTTTGCTTCCGAAAATTATCGCCGGCATCTTGCGAAAGTGTATGCCAAACGCGCATTGACCGTCGCTGCCGGTTGATTGGCAAATCTCCACTATTTTAAAAAAGAAGGCAGGGGTTTTCTCTGCCTTCTTTTTTTCTCGACGAGTGAGACTTCGGCTTAGAAGTTCCCAAGAAGCGATGTTCTTTCAATTGCTGATTATCTAATTGAAAAAACATTCAAATTTATAATCTTTTTACTTTTTAGTTATCATCTTTTGACTATAATTTGAAGTTGATTATTATTCAAATCAGGAAATTGTTGGGAAAAAGCGAATGCCTCAAAATAAAGCCCTCTCCCGCCTCCAAAAAATGCTTGCCGAACAAGGGTATATCACCGATCAAAGCATCATCATGTCCGTTTATTTGGCCATGCAACTTGATAAGCCGCTGCTAATCGAAGGTCCCGCCGGCGTGGGTAAAACGGAAATCGCCAAAGTAATGGCCCGTGCGCTCGATACTGATTTAATCCGCCTGCAATGCTACGAAGGCCTGGATGCCACCCACGCGCTTTACGAGTGGAATTATCAGCGGCAGCTATTGCACATTAAACTGGAAGAGAAAAGCGATAAAACCATCGAGGAAAAAGAGCAGACAATTTTCAGCGACGCATTTTTGTTAAAACGGCCGCTGTTACGCGCGATTACCCATCACAAATCCCCGGTTTTATTGATCGACGAAATCGACCGCGCCGATGAAGAATTCGAAAGTTTTTTGCTAGAAGTGCTCTCCGATTGGCAGATCACCATCCCGGAAATTGGCACGATAAGCGCTACCCACATTCCCCATGTTGTTGTCACCAGCAATCGCATTCGAGAATTATCGGAAGCATTGCGCCGCCGCTGCCTCTACCTTTGGATTCCATATCCGGAATTCGAAAAGGAACTGGCAATCGTACAAAGTAAAGTTCCCGG
>CAXHHS010000213.1:0-9290 GCA_964015645.1 uncultured bacterium | reverse complement strand
GGCTATTTCGTCGAGTTCTTTTAGCCGGGGTAAATCGGTAATATTTTTAAGGCCAAAATATTCTAAAAAAGAGCGGGTTGTTTTATATAAATAAGGATTGCCCGGCGTATCTGCTGTTCCGGTGATAGTGATTAAATTGCGGGTTAGCAGTGTTTTCATAACGCCATCGACATTTACACCGCGAATCTCTTCGATGTCTGTCCTGGTAACCGGTTGTTTATAAGCAATAATCGCTAAGGTCTCCAAAGCTTTGGCAGTCAGCCGATTTTGCTGGCGTTTAAAATAGAGTTTCTCAACAAATTCGGCATATTTGGGCAATGTAAACATTTGATAACCACCGGCAATCGATTGAATTTCGAACACCCGCCCGGTTTGCCGGTATGTATCGTTTAAGCTCTTTATGGTTTTTTTGAGATCAACACCCTGTAGTTGCGGCGCAGCTTCGCGTATTTTTGCAGCGTTTAGCGGTTCATCACTGGCGAACAAAAGTGCTTCTAAAATCTGTTTTATCTCCTCTTCGCTCGCCTGTTGAACGGTTGGAGTTTCTTGAGAAATTTCCATATCAACGATAATCTATTTCAACTTCATCTATTTCAAAGAAAATAGCAATTCCAGCCCACTTGCGCAAGAATTGAATATTAAATGGTTTTATACTTTATCCGTTATACAGACCTGTATTTGCGGATCAATTCAATATCGCTGTAATTGCTAAAAAAAACTTGATATATGTTACACGCTACTTAGTTGGTTTTTAGACAGGGTAACCGGGAATATATTGCAGGCTATTCTTTCGCTTCAATGCCAATATCAATTTCCTCACGCAATCCCAGGTAACGGGACATGGATAATTCGGTTAGTGGCACCAGCCGAATCTCTCCAAAAACGGCGCTTTGTTTTACCGAGATCATTTTCAACCGCATCAAGTCGAGAATAGCCAAAAAAGTAACGATAAGGTAAATCTTTTCCGGCATTGGTTTAACAAGTTCACTAAACAAAATATGGGTATTATCTTCGAATTTTTCAAAAATGTATTTTACCTGGTCTTCGATGGTTACCCGAACCGTTTTTACCTGGTGAACGGTAATTTTGGGCATATTATCCAGGGCGGTTTTAAAGGCGGTTAAAAGGTCGAATAAAGTGGCGTCAATCGTAAATTCTTCCTCTGCCTGCTCGCTAATTCTGACCTTTTTTTGCGATGAATGAATTTTGCGAGGGAAGTAATTACGGCGTTCGGTCTCCAGGTTTTTTAAATGCGTGGAAGATTCCTTAAAACGTTTATATTCGAGGAGTTGTAGGGTTAATTGCAAACGCGGATCTTCAGCCTCTCCAACCTCTTCCCCACTCTCTTGTCCCGGTAAAAGCATCCGTGTTTTGATTAGAATTAAAGTCGCGACCATTTCGATAAACTCCCCGGCGACTTCCAGGTCTAACATTTTCATCAATTCGATATATTCCAGGTATTCCCGGGTAATTTGGGCGATGGGAATATCGTAGATATCGATCTCGTTTTTGCGGATCAAAAAAAGGAGAAGGTCGAATGGACCTTCGAATACCGGGAGTTTGATTTTGTACATAATTAACGATACCGTAAAAGGCCAGCGGCATCTCGAACACGTTCCATCACAGTATTTGCTCTTTCCCGTGCTTTTAGCGCGCCGTTATGTAGTATTTCGCTTACATAATCGAGGTTCTTTAACAAATCTTCCCGCCGGGAATGATGCGGTTCGAAATATGCCCACATCTTTTCCAGTAATTCTTTTTTGGCGTGGCCATACCCATAGCCGCCGGCAAGGAATTTATTACGTATATCTTCTAATTCTTCCGGGGATGCCACTAATTTGTAAAGATCGACAATTGCGGATTTATCGGGGTCTTTAGAGTCTTCCAGTGGCGTGGAGTCGGTTACGATAGACATTACTTTCTTCTTCATCTGCTTGTACGTCGAAAAAATTTCGATAGTATTATCATAACTTTTGCTCATTTTTTGACCATCTATCCCGGGAACAACTGCCACCTCCGGAAGGATCAAATCCTGGGGCGTTTTCAGAACGTCACCGAATGTGTGATTAAATTTTTCGGCCATATCCCGGGTCATTTCCAAATGCTGTTTTTGGTCTTTACCCACCGGAACATAGTCGGAGTCGTAAATTAAAATATCGGCTGCCATTAGTACCGGGTATGCAAACAACCCGTGATTCGATGTAAGTCCCTGGGCAATTTTATCTTTATAGGCATGTCCCCGTTCCAAAAGCCCCATAGGCGTTATTGTGGAGAGCATCCAGGCCAGCTCGGTAACTTCCGGCACATCCGCTTGCATAAAAAGCACTGCTTTTTCCGGGTTTAATCCCAGGGCTAAGTAATCGATTGCAACCATCAAGCTGAGTTCTTCTAACTCCTTTTTGTTTTTGATGGTCGTTAGTGCGTGATAATGGGCCATAAAATAATAACAATCATTATCCTGTTGCAAAGCAATATGTTGGCGGATTGCACCAAAATAGTTTCCAATGTGCAATATGCCGGTTGGTTGAATTCCACTAAGTATTATCTTGGTTTTTACGTCTAACATTTTTCTACCTCAATCGATTAATATTTCAAAATCCGTTTTAAGAGCCATAAAGATGCAATATTGCAATATGGTAGGCAAGAAGAAAAATTTATGCTCGCTAAGGGGTTTGCCCAGGGTAGAAGTAAAGTGTTCTCATGTTATGGTATTCAAGTGTTGAGAAACTTTACCACTTGGATACTGTAAATACGAACGTTTTTTGTCGATAAATATGGGGAAGGAGAAATCTTAATCCATAAATAGATACGGACGCCAGCGGTCGTGCCGAATACCCAGAAAGTGTTGAAAATAAAAAAAGTGATTGGGTTTTTTGGGCTTATTCAGCAGTTTCATACTTGCCTGTTCCGGGGTGCGGTTGGCTTTGCGATTGTTACATGGCATACAGGCAATAACGAGGTTTTCCCAGGTATCTTTTCCGCCGAACTGTTTTGGAATAATATGATCGACAGTTAATGGTTGAGCCTTTCTACCGCAATATTGGCAGGAGTATGAATCGCGTATTAGCAAATTTTTGCGATTTAAAAGGATACGCCGTTGTGGAGCGCGTGCATAACAAATCAATCGAATTACAACCGGCATTGGCATTCGATAACTTACGGATCGAACCCATGCCAAATCGTTTTCGATTGCTTCGGCTTTTCCCAAATAAATCAGAATAATTGCTTTTTTAATATTGCAGACTGTTAACGGTTCGTAATTCTGATTTAGTAGTAATACACTCTTATTCAACATCATAAACCTCGCAAAGTCTTAATAAAAAGAGCAATGGCTAAAATGTCAAGTTTTTTTCCTCTTAATTAAAAGATTTTTATCGCACTTAGCGTGTTTTTATTTTCAATCTTATCGATGACCCTTTGCGCTACAATTTCAATTACCTTTCCGATCATTTAAGAATACGTTAAAGAATTATAAATCGTTTGGTTCCAAAAAGGAGTCAACAACAAAGTGTGTGAGTACAATCATTTGTTAGAATTAAGGGTTTCGTTTATTTGAAGAGTCAATCTCATTGAACTTATTTAACATCGGTAAGGAGTAATGGATTCCAAGGAGCTAATTAAATCCATTGAGGATAATTTTCATCAATATTATCGCTTATTAAATAAACTTCAACCGGAGGCAATGGAGGCGAATTCAATTGGCGAAGCTCATCAACTTCGCGATTTTTTATTAACTATCGCTTCTATTCAAGATGAAGTTTTGGATTATCGATTACATAAAATTCTTCAATTAGAGCATCCCTACATCCCCAAAATTCATGTCGAAGCGGTTAAAAGAAAGCGCTATAGCCGGTTTTCGGTTAACCAGTTAAGTGATGTATTTTTGAAGCAACGGAAGGAATTAATTAAATTACTCTATGCACTGCCCAAGGAAGATTGGCATAGAACCGGCTTGCACGAATTAGAAGGACATATCACGTTTAAAGAGCTTATTAGAAGAATTGCGGAAAAAGATAAACAAGCATTAGGAATGCTAAGTGAGAAAATTTCCGGTTAGTTTAATCGTAGCGAAGCAACGGTGATTTTTGTTGAGCCAGTTTGAGCAACTGTATCAATGTTATTCCGATTAAACCACCGAGCAACCAACCGAAAAAAACATCCATCGGAAAATGAACCCCAACATAAACTCTTGATATTCCGATAAAAAAAATAAGTATTCCCCAAAAAATCGCTGACCTTCTATAAAATCCAATGAACAATGTTCCGATTGCAGCAACATTGCTGGCATGGGATGAGGGAAAGCCGTTCATACTTCCGCAGTGCACCAATAGCCGAAAGCCTTCCAATACCTTGCAGGGACGATGACGAGCAATTGCCGGTTTTAAAATAGAGCTGGATATTTGATCTGCAAGTGTAATACCGAGGATGATCATTATGCCTAATATTCTTCCTTTTTTACCGCCCTTCCACATCAATAAAACCCAAAGAATTCCACCGGGTAAGTACCAGTTTTTTTTAGTCGTTATCCAGATCATAAATGAATCCGAAGTTGAACTGGCAAAATTCAAATTCAAAAAATAAAAGAGCGATTTGTCTAAAGCGGCTACATATTGAAGGAGGTCGGTCATTTAGCCGGGGGGTCAATTAGAGTGAAGGTTGATATGAATGGACTTTTCTCACCGAGTCTAAAATATCCTGGCGGTTAAAAGGTTTTCTCATAAAGTGCATTGCGCCATTATTCAGCGCTTCCTGGATAGAATTGTTAAAGTCAAATCCGGATGTTAACAGCACCTTTACATTTGTATCAATCGCTTGTAACTGCCTTAAAACGCTTAAACCATTAGCATCCGGCAGGTTAAAATCCAAAATAACCAATTCGACCAAATGTTTTTCTGCCCGGAAAAGGTCGATGCCCTCATGGGCAGTTTCAGCCAATATAACGTTATAAGACTCGGCATGCAAAACGCTTTGTATTATATCTCGCAAATTTTCTTCGTCTTCAATTACCAACACTGCTCTCTCTTCCCCATCGTTAGGGGGGGTAACTTCATCTTCTTTTATTTCGATCATCTTCATCCCCAGGGGCACTTCCTGGATTTTAGGATGGGTAATTTCCCGAAGTTTTCGGAGTATATTGGCGATTCGCATTGATGATTTGTGCATAAGTTGCAAATAGTTAGAGAGCCGCCGGTTGTTGATGTTTAATTTTTGCAACTCCATCTTAATCATATCAATTGCAGAAATAATAACGGTTAGCGGTTGGTTAATTTCGTGGTTGGTTGTTGCAATGGTTGCATTATATGTTAATTTTCGTTCTGCCTCATACAGGCGTCTTTCCAATTCTACTCTTTCAAATACTTTCTTGACGCGAATTTGGAGTTCTTCAAGGTTAATCGGTTTTAGCATATAATCATTTGCACCTAACCGTACGGCTTGAATGGCGGTTTCTATCGAGGCATGCCCTGTTAATAATATTGTGGCAACATCCTGCTCCACATCGCGGATTTTGCCGATTAAATCAAGACCGCTTAAACCTTGCATAATAAGGTCTGTTAATACCAGGTCAAATTTTTCTTCTTTAAGGAGATTTAGCGCATCGTTGCCATTGCTACATAGTGTAACATCATATTGATCCTGTTCTAACGCTTTTTTTAACATCAAACGGCTGGCATAATCATCATCTACTACTAAAATTTTGTAGTTTTCCATTAAGGTCTCCATCAAAAAATTTCAGAAAATAAGATGGAAGTTAATATAAAACAGAATTACCCAATCAAGGCTAAATCACAAAAAAAATAAAATTTCTGTGATATTGGTTAAATTGTTTTTCGTTATAAATAGATATTAACTATAAACTTACAGAGGTTTATTCACCTAAGCTTTTCCATAAAACTCATGTTCTTTATTTTTTTGATTTGATTAGTGTTATGGAATTTCCTTTTTCGTTGAAGTAAATTTCATCGATAATATGGCGAATCAAAATAAATCCACGACCATGAGATTCCAGGCTAATATCCTGTAATTGATTATCGTTAATATATTTCTTCCAATCAAATCCGGGGCCATCATCCGTAACCGTAAAATGAAAACATTGTTCATTAAATTGAAATGATACACGGATTTTACGATTATGATATTCAGGATCATTTAGGCGATCCTCGCGAATTTGTTCAAATTCTACAATTCTATCAAAATCATTTCCTTTAATCGAAGAATGTAGTTCAAGATTTCCATGTTCTATCGCATTAATTAAAGTTTCTGTAAAAGCAACATACAATTGGTGATATTCGCCTTGCGTACAAAAACCCGAATTTAATAAAAATTGTGCATAATAATTACCAACCACTGCGGCGTCAATTTCTTTGGTTGTAAACTCTAAATTATTACTTAAAGATTTTGTGTGTTCATGAATCCGAATTTTTTTGCGGGTGATCTTACGGTACCGGAGCACTTTTTCAACAACTTTGCGTACATCATTTAATTCGAATGGCTTGGTAACGTAATCCTGCGCGCCATGTTTTATAGCGGATATCGCAAAGTCTAACGTTTTTAACCCCGTAATAATGATAATTGGAATATCCGGTTTAGAAGCACGAGAAAATTGCAATAGATCGATACCGGACATGCCGGGTAGATCAATATCGGTGATAATAAGTGAAATTTGCTCCTCGGAGTTAATTATTTTGATAGCATCTTCGGCAGTGGCGGCTTTTGAGGTTAAAAAACTTAAAGAGCTAAAATAATCCGAAAGCATTTCTAAGATTGATGGTTCGTCATCAACAATTAGAATGTGATTGTCTACAAGTGCCATAGGTTGGAATTATGATTATTGTTCAATCGGGAAAAGTTGATCCAGCTTTATTGAGCGGAACAACTCCAATAAGTTATCATTAATGCCTTTAATTCGCATCGACTTTCCGCGCGAAACAACATTTTTATAAAAGATTAACAATTTACCGATCCCCGAACTCGTTATAAACGGTACATAAGTAAAGTCGAACAATGCTTCTTCAAAATCTTGTTGTAAAAGGTTTTGAAATTCTTTTTTAAGTTCTTCGGCATTCTCATTATCCACCGCACCAATAATCGATATTAGTATTTTTCCGTTTTCCTCGATTAGCTTAAACTCCATTTATTGCTCCTAAAATAAAATCCGGTATTCGCTCTTCACTATATATTTCAACTCGTCTTTTTGGCTCAATACTAACTTCGGCAAAAAACGAAAAATTTATAGCGGATAATTTAATTTTAAAAGGATGAATTTAAGTGGAAAGAGGCTGCAACAAAAGCATTTTTCTAAAGCCTAAAAAGTACGGCTCGCTTTCAATTGATCATCTATCTTCTCGATAATTTGCTGTATAATCTCTTCTGATTTTCCTCGAACCCGGCATCCGGCTGCATGAATATGTCCGCCACCACCGAAAAATCGAGCAACTTTATTGACATCTACCAAACCTTTTGAGCGAAAACTCACTTTTATAAAATCCGGCTCCGGTTGGCGGATAAATAAACCAACTTCTACCCCTTCTACTGCCAGACTGTAATTTGCCAATTCTTCAATATCCAATTGATCCGCAAGTTGCATTATATCTAACGGAAGGTAAATTAAGCAGACTTTGCCGTTCAGGGGAGATTTCATATTAGCCAGGCCATACCCAATGGTTTTCATCGAGTCAAAATCATTATTGAAAAATAAATGGCTTGCCACAATGTTTGGATTAACATCAAAAGAGAGTAAATGTGCAGCTATCTCGAAATCGCGTTTATTGGTATTCGAAAATGAAAATCGACCCGTATCGTACATAATACCGCTTAGGAGCAAATTTGCGACATCGTAATTGAAAGGGATGCCGCTTTTTAAAATGATTTCATAAATTAATTGGCAGGTAGAACTTGCAGCAGTTTCCACCAAATTATAATTAGAAAAGTTTTCCTCTACTGGGTGATGATCGATCTTCACACAAGACTCCGGCTGCGGCAACAGTTCTGCGGGATCTCCAATTCTTGTTTTTGAGGGAACGTCCACCACAATACCGCTACTGTAAACTTTAGGCCAATTCCTGGAAAAGTGAAGGATTTTTTCCCACCCCCACATATATTTATATTTCTCTTGTTTCTCCTGATCGTGAAAAACGATTTCGTAGGTCTTTCCTAATTTGTCTAATAAAAATGCCATCGCCAAAGCCGCTCCATAGGCATCGCCATCAGCACTTAAATGTGTTGTGATGATAAAATCATCCCGCTCTTTAATAAAATTCAAAATTTGAGAACATGGTTTATCAATATTGTTCATAAACTCTCCATTTTTAGATTAAAACCTCCGGGAGGTTTACAAGCGCATCAAGCGTAATCAGAAAGAATTTGAATATAATTAAAAAAAAACAAAATATTCAATTTATCTTTTTACTTTTTTTAAAATTTACTGCCGATAATCGCAACATTCCAAAGAAAAATTAATGCAGTAAATAAATAAAAATTTGCTTTGAAAGCATCATCAAGCAATATAAATTTACGCCGCTTTTGAGCAAGTATTGCTTTTACGATTGTGATCATTGCGTTATGTAATGATCAATTTTTTTAACATAGATGCGCCCGTAGTTCAATTGGATAGAACGCTTGACTACGGATCAAGAGGTTGGGGGTTCGAGTCCTCCCGGGCGTACAACCGAAACAGGAAGGCTACTCGCAACACCAGTGATGTTTGAATATGATCACAAAAAATGGATGGAGTTAGCCTTTCGAGAGGCTGAAAGAGCATATAACTTAGCTGAAGTTCCAATTGGTGCTGTTATCGTTTATGAAAATCGGGTTATTGGAAAAGGGTACAACCAAACCGAACAACTGCAAGACCCAACAGCTCATGCGGAAATGATCGCAATTACAGCCGCCGCAGAACATTTAGGGTCACGCCGATTATTAGATACAACCCTTTATGTCACACTCGAACCGTGTGCAATGTGTGCCGGTGCGATTGTTTTAGCTCGAATTCCTAATTTGGTTTTGGGGTCAATGGATTCGAAAGCCGGTGCTTGCGGATCACTTTTTAATATTGCTCAAGATCCTCGATTAAATCACCGTTTAAGTGTCGTAAGCGGTATTCTCGAAGAAAAATGCTCTCAAATTTTAAGGGAGTTCTTTAAAAGTGTAAGAAAAAACAATTAGCTTAAAAATGGCAGGAAACAAAAGATTTAATTTTATGAAATAAGGCTTTAATACTTTATTCTTCACCGGAGAGGTGGCCGAGCGGCTGAAGGCGCACGCTTGGAAAGCGTGTGTACCCTCACAGGTAC
>CAXHHS010000212.1:0-9290 GCA_964015645.1 uncultured bacterium | reverse complement strand
TATTTTTATTGGGGATAAAAATGTTAGCTGTTCATTCAAGCAGTAAATTCAGATAAACTTTCCACTGGATCATCCAGCATACCAACAACCATTGCAAAAGTCCCATCAAATAAGTATCTTCAGCCCTCTTTAGGTTCTACCATTTTTCTCAGTAGAATTCTTTCGAAGAAAAATTCTATTGAGAAAACTAATTTTCTCGGAGAAAAAAAATATGAATGTGTTTGTTGCAGCAACCCGCCAAAACGATGGCAAAACGATGGTTTCATTAGGCTTATTTAGCGCCTTTCAAAAACGATTTTCGGAAGTTGCATACATTAAACCGGTAGGGCAACAGTATAAAATCGTCAATGAAAAAAAGATCGATAAGGATGCCGTGCTAATGCACAGCGTGTATAATTTGCCGGATGATCTTTCCGATATGAGCCCAATTGCCGTGCCGCGTGGTTTTACAACCGATTATATTAATAAAGGCAAACGAGAAGAATTGGAAGATTTAATCCTCAACGCCTATAACACCCTGGGGCGAGGCAAAGATTTTGTGTTGATCGAAGGCACCGGTCATGCCGGCGTGGGATCGGTATTCGATATGTCGAATGCCGATGTTGCCAAACTGCTCGACTCGCGGGTGATTATCGTTTCCAAAGGCGGAATTGGCCGGCCAATCGATGAAATTTTGCTGAATAAAGCGGTATTCGATCAAAAGGGTGTGGAAGTGTTGGGTGTTATTGTTAACAAGGTTAATCCCCAAAAATATGATAAAATTAAGGAACTGGTTCGCAAGGGATTAGGCCGCCATGGCATTCAGGTATTTGGCGTGATTCCGCTTGTAGATATGCTTAGCAAACCCTCTGTTGCCGAATTAGTTGAAGATCTCGATGCTGAGCCTCTCTCCGGCGATGATAATATGATGACCAATACCATTCAAAAATTTGTAATCGGCGATATGCAGCCACATGCCGCGGTGGAAGTATTTACGGATGGCGCATTACTCATCATTCCCGGCAACCGCGATGGTTTGATTGTAACGGCTTTAATCGGCGATTTGCTGGAATCCTCCGGCAAGAGAAATGTGGCGGCAATGGTTTTTACCGAAGGCATCCGCCCGCCCTACCGAATTATGGACCTGGTGCGCCGCAGTGGGATTCCAACAATGCTGGTGAAGGAGGACTCCTTCTCCATTGCCACCAGGATCAACAATTCGATTTTCAAATTGCGGAAAGAAGAGGTGGAGAAGATCAAAACCAGTCAGCAGTTGGTGGAAGAATATGTGGATGTGGATGGAATTTGTAGTTTGCTCTAACGTGGATGACCGATAATGAACCGGAGAACCGGGGAATCGGCGAACCGGTAATTTCCCAAATTCTCTCATTCAATCTATAGGAAAATCCAATAGGCGAACCGGTAATTTCTCCGATTCTCCCGCTCTCCGGTTCCCCGATTCAGTATGAATCTGCAACACAATATAAATTGCCCTTTTAATTTTAGATTACTCCACCGGTCGTCCCGGGTCATTGATCCAATCACTCCAGGAGCCGGGATACAAAAGCACATCGCCCAAACCGGCGTGCTGAATCGCCAATAAATTATGGCAAGCAGAAACGCCGGAGCCGCAATAAAAGATCGTTTGCTCTGCTTCGGTTTCAAGATGCGCGGCAAAGCGCTTCTGTAATTCTTCCCGGGGAAGAAATTTGCCATCCGGCCCAAGATTACCGGCAAAGGGCAGGGAACTCGCGCCGGGAATATGACCGGCAACCGCATCAATCGGTGCGTGTTCTCCCTGGTAGCGATCCGCCGAACGGGAATCGAACAAGCGAACGGCAGGGTTTTCCAAGTTGGCGAAAACAAAATCGGCATCAACGATATAATTTGCCTTCGGGTTCGCAGTGAATTTTTTGGCCACAGGCTTTGGAATTTCTTTCGAAACCGGCCGATCTTCTTGCTGCCAGGTTTTCCAGCCGCCATCCAACACCGCGACTTTTTGATGCCCCAACCAGCGTAACATCCACCACAACCGGGCAGCGACCATACCGCCCATATCATCATAATAAGCGACGACCTGTATCGACTCATCGATGCCCCATTTGGTGAATGTTTGAGAAATCACCGCTATCTCTGGCAACGGATGCCGCCCGGTTTTCCCGGGGATAATTTCGCCGGATAAATCTTCATTTAAATGTGCATAAATAGCATTAGGAATGTGGTTTTCATGATATTGCCTTCTACCGTATTCCGTATCCGCCAGGGAAAAACGGCAATCGATGATTCGCCAGTTGGTGTTGTTCAGGTATTTTGAGAGATCGGTCGTGGAGATGAGTGTTGTGAACATTGGGGATCCGGGTTGATTTTAGATTTAATTCTAATTGTCGCACTTCTTATACGTCATGTGATTAATAAACGGGATAAATATAAACCGGTCAAATGAGATTACGTTTTTGTTTGTTTTGCAAGTTTTTTCTTTATCCACCAAACCAGCGTGACGCTAAAAAGCCCCAGCGCTAAAGGAAAAAGAAGCAGCTTAACCGGCCAGCTTGCACCGGAAAGTTCGAGATGTTTTACCGGGTATTCAACGGTTTTTGCCACTGCTCTAGCCACTGCGTTACTTCTACGACTTGCAATATCCGATACAATAATATCATAAGCAAAAAGGGATTTCTCGGAATTCCCCTTTTCCGAATTAAATCGATTTACGGAAATTCCGCGAGTTTTAGCCCATTCGGAAAAAGGGGCATTTGATTCCGAAAAAGCGTTATCAAAAAACACTAATTGATCTAAGCCGGGCGCTTCTTCGAAGCTCCACCAGGGAACCAAATCAAGCCCGTTTTTTGAACGAATGGGTTTTCGAGCGGGTGCGACTGTTCCGGCTGTTCCATCAAACACTCGCGGGTACAAATCCAGTATCGAACCTAGTTCAATCTCACTGATGCCTTCAAACAAAAGCACAGCCGTCTCGGTTTTGTTCCAAAGGCATCCCGCTGTGGTAAAGAGCGATATAAAGTCGGTTGTTTTAAAATCAAAAGCATCCACATTACGCGGGTGTAATTCCATTGGATAATTTAGTTTACGGGCCGTTTCCCGCGCGACTTCAAGACCTGCAACTCGCCGGAGCGCTTGCAGCGTGGCATCAATGGAGGCTGTAACGCCAGCGGATGTAATGATGTTACCGTCTTCCACAAATCGCACACCCCGCGTCCATTCAGTCGTTGGATAATCTTTTTCGAATTGGTCGAGGGCCCAAAAATGGCTGCTGGCCTTGCGATTATGTAAAAGCCCCGATTCGGCTAAAACGCGTGCGCCTTCGCATACCGAAACCATCCACATATCATCACCTGCATTTCGCTGAACCCAACGAATAACCGTGCTATCTTGGGGATCGGCAATGTTGGGGATCAGAATCAAGGCTGGTGCGACATCAATTTTTTTCTCAAATTCTTCAAAAGAAAAATGCGGTACAATATCGACTCCATGCCAAATAGGTGAGATTTCACGCTTTGGCGCAATAGTATAAACATTAAGAACGCCGGAGCTTGCAAGTATCTCATAAGGTGCCAAAAGATCAGTGCTTTCAGTGCCATTATTGCTCACTAAAACCAACGCAACCTGCTTGGAAGGATCATAATCCGGCGGTTCGGGAAATTCGACTGGCAATTTTGAGGGATAACGAACTGTCATCCAACCACTTACAATATTGTAAAAGACGACTATGCTCACAAGCGCCGGGGGAATAAAAAATGCCGCAAGATACAGTAACATCCTTTTGACAGATCGACGTTTTGATTTTCTATCTGTTTGCATTTTATCCTCTTTGAAAATAGATTTTATTCACTTTGTTGCGGTTTGTCAAATGAATAATAAAGTATGTGGCGGGCAATTAACGGAAGGTAGATAAGATGGGATTTTTTGATAGTAAAAAAAACGTTGAAGACTACATTAAGATGGTAGAAGGCAGCGATGGGAGCGAACTAATCGACACTTTAAAAACCTATGTTGCATCCGGGCGCAGTGTATTGGAAATCGGAATGGGACCGGGAAAGGATTTGGATATTTTAAGCAAATCGTTTACAGCAATCGGCTCCGATAACTCGCAGGTTTTCTTGGATTTATATCATGAGAAAAACCCGGGCGCGGATTTAATGTTGCTGGATGCCGTTCGGATGGATACCGAAAGAACGTTCGATTGCATCTATTCCAACAAAGTGCTTCATCACCTTACTCAAAAGGAGTTGGAACAATCGTTAAAAAAACAGCGCCAGGTCGTAAAAGATAATGGTATTCTCTTTCACTCTTTTTGGCACGGTGACAAGATCGAGTTTCATCATGGATTAAGATTCACCTTTTATACCGAAGAAACGATTTTTCCAATGATTCCTAAGGGTCTTAAAATTCTTGAATTTACGGTATACAAAGAATTTGAAAAAAACGATTCGTTTTATTTAGTATTGCAAAAACTCCCACGCTAAAAAGCAAGTCTTCCGAATTTTATGAAAACTCACCCACCAATTCAAAAAATTGAGGTTCAGCAGGCCCGCCTTCTCCGCCACAAAATTCTACGCCCGCACCAGCCGCCGGAGGCTTGCATCTATCCCAATGATAATACCACCAACACAGCCCATTTTGGTGCATTCGTAACAGGCGAATTGGTTGGCATCGCCTCCATTTTTAACGAGCCGCCGCCGCAAGCAAAAGACCCATTTGCCTGGCGCATTCGTGGTATGGCAACTGAAACAGCCATGCGCGGCAAAGGATATGGCGGTTTGCTGCTAAACGCCTGTATCGATTATGCAGCCTCGCAAAACGGCAGCTATATATGGTGCAATGCCCGAACAACAGTGATGGGATTTTATGAAAAGTTCGGATTTCGAGCGCAGGGAGAAGAGTTTGAACTTCCCGGAATCGGGCCGCATTTTTTGATGGCATTAACGTTAGCAAATTTATAGAAAAAATGCGATAAATTCCCCGCCTTAGAAATGATCTAAAGAGAGGAATATTATTGACATAAGCGGCATAATCAAAATGATTTTCATGCCCTAAATCCATTGCTGCAATTAACCGCTTATCTCCTACCAACTTTTATTACTTTTTTCTCTCAAGCTGCCGCAGCATCTCCATTGCCCAGGGGTCATTCGGATCCAATTCTTGCGCTTTCCGAAAATGTTCGATAGCTTTAGCGCGATCGCTCTTTAAGGCGTAGGCTTCTCCCAGGGCAAGATGATGTCCTTTATCCTCCGGCTCTTCCGCTAAAACAATGTTTAAGAATTCTAATGCCGAATCGATATCACCGCGATACATCAATCTTTTACCAACCAGGCCAATATCTCGCATTTTAAAATTATAGTCATCCGGTTGATTGGCTTTCAGCTCATGATATTTTTTTAACGCTGCTTTACCGTCGTCTGCCAGAACGGCCTCCCACAACGGTTTGCCAATGGAGGGTATGTCGCCGCGGGCAAAACCGAATTTCTCCAGGTTAAATTTATTTCCCAGGATGGTGAATTCGATTTCCACTTCATCCGACAGCGCTCTATTTCCCCAAAAATTACCGCCGTTGACGCCATAGTCTTTCCGATTTAACGAAATACGCCCTTCAAATCCAATGCGTATGTTTTGCCAGCCAGGGTCTTTGGTGCGTTGAACCGTTTGGGTAAAAGGAACCGCAATCGCTTTGGTTACGCCACGCATGGTTAAATTTCCGTGCGCAATAAAACCATCAGCATTTTTTTCGATGCGATTGCTTTGGAAAATAATGTTGGGATATTTCTCTACTTCGAAAAAGCGTTCTCCACGTAAATCTTTATCGCGCATTTCCATGCGAGTATCGATGCTGGCAGCATCAATCACCAACGTAAAGGAGAGTTGGGTGAGGTCTTTCTCATTGTAAAGAAAAGCCATATCATAGGTGTTAAACGTTCCTCTCACTTTATTTAATCCCAGGAAGCCGATATTGAACCCGAGGTATGAATGGGCAATATCAAGCCCAATCAACTCCGCATCGAGCAGCGGGATAATTGGAATATAATCGGAAGCAGTTTCATCCTGCTCGCCAAAAAGCGTTAGATTGGCGGCCAGTAGAATCGCGAGTAACATAAAGAGGGTATTTTTGATTCTCATCGGTTTTCTCCTTATCAAAGTTTTATTACGGACTTCGCCAGTATCTGCGATTGTATTTACAGGCGCCAAAATAGAACTTTTTACGGAGATGTCGTCCCGATATATCATCCGGGACAATATTCAGGGGGTGAGATATCACTTCTTATTTCACCCCCCTCAGTTCTGCAATTGTTTTTCTCGAATAAAATCGGAAGGGGTTTGGCCGGTGGCTTTTTTGAAGGCAGTATAAAACGCGGATTTGGAGTTAAAGCCGACATCATAGGCAATAGCGAGAATGGTAAGCTGGCGATTGCGAGGGTCGAGGAGTTTCCGCTTGGCTTCCTCGATCCGGAACCGGTTGATAAAATCGGAAAAGTTTTGCTGAAACTTTTCGTTGATCACCTGCGAAAGATGCTGGCTGGAAATACCCATCTCATTGGCTAATTGATTCAGCGTTATCTCGCTATCGTGATAACTCTTTTTTTCCGCCATCAACGCTAACAATTTTTCGCTGTAATTTTCCTTTTCAGCCGGGGTGAGCCGGGAGGATTCGTATTTCTTGGACGGTTTGCGGGCAATATTCTCCTGCACAATCTCCGGGTATTTAAATCCCATATAACCCATCGCATAAATCGCTATGGTGATGCAGAGCGGCAGCAACAGGTTCATCAGGTTAAAATCAATCACATATGTCGTAAGGTAAACGCCCCAAATTAGCACGGAAGCGAAAATGAGATTCCTGATCCAATTCCGTTTTATTTGTGGAATCACCGGCGTGGCGGATTTTTCGCGAGGCACTTTCTGGAGCAGATAGTAACCAATTAATAAATAAAGAGTTAGGTGAATAATCCGCACGATTGAGAATACATTTAACGCCGGTTGATAGCGGTCCTCGAAAATATTATTGAGATAAGACAGTTTGACGGAAGCAGGCATCGCCAGGAACGGATAGCTTAACACCAGCAAAATCAAAAACGGCAGAAAATGCAGCCATTTCTTTTGGGAAAATTTATCCCCGGTTTGCAAAAAGGCCGAAATATAAAACAACAGCAGCGGCCCGTAGAGCATGGTAAAAAAAGGTGAAATGCCCAGCAGGTGCGGTGTGTGCAAAATCAGCCGGGTAAAATGCAAAAATGCAATGATCAGCGTAACGGAAAGGATCAGGGTTAAAAACGCCAGGTAGCGATTGGCTTTACCGTTATTCTCGCTCTTTCCGAAGTGGAACAACAGGAATGCGAAAAACAATCCCTGTATTCCGCCTAATATGCTGATGACAATCAGGGTTAAATTCATCAAACGGCTCCCGGTGGAGTTAGTGATCGGCTTATAATTTGAAAAGATTTAACTTAGATGCAAGAGAAAAGTTGAGAGTAATCTTATCTTCTCAGAAATTTTAAAATTCAGGAGGACGATATCTCGTTTTTAGAGCCTATTAAAAATATTATCACTCCTTGTTTTGTGCACAATATGTGCATACTTTAATCCATGAATTATCAATGGGATTCGAGGAAAGCGGCGTCAAATTTGAAGAAACACGGCATCGATTTCGCCGATGCCATCAGCGCACTTGAAGATGATTGGGCATTAACACTGAAACATCAATATGTAAATGATGAAGAGCGTTTCGCAACTGTGGGTATGGATTCAATGGGGCGTATAGTCGTTGTCATTTATACTTATAGACACAATGATATCCGAATAATTTCAGCACGAAAAGCCACTAAAAAAGAGAGAATAACTTATGAAGGAAAAAGAAGAATTTGATTTTAGTAATGCTGAGCAAGGTGCAATAGTTCAGACACCGGCGAACAAAAAACGGATTACAATTCGGCTCGATAATGACATTATAAATTGGTTTCGCGCTAAAGTACACGAAGCGGGCGGCGGTAATTATCAAACACTTATCAACGAAGCATTACGCCACTATATTCAACAAGAAGACA
The DNA here is from genome assembly GCA_964015645.1 of uncultured bacterium. GTDB lineage: Bacteria > Calditrichota > Calditrichia > RBG-13-44-9 > J075 > CAXHHS01. The sequence goes on along the minus strand of CAXHHS010000212.1, from coordinate 1,263 downwards.
ACACCTTAGAAAAGACTTTGCGGAAAGTAATTAGAGAAGAGCTACAAATCATGGAAAAGTGAGTGAGGTTACCCATACATTTTTAGCCCGCTTAATGCAAAGGATTAACGCCTTTATTCGAAATAAAGAGAGTTTCTTAATAAGCTCCACATGGCCAATTCTAACAGATTAAAAGCTGCAAATTATTCACTCCGCAACGTATCCACCGGATTCGCCAACGCCGCACGAAACGATTGGTAACTAATGGTTACCAGTGAAACCAGCAATGCCGCAACACCGGAAATCAAAAAAACCGCAAAACCGATTTCTGTGCGATAGGCAAAATTTTGCAGCCATTGATCGGTAAGAAAAAATGCGATTGGCATCGCAATCAAATTGGCAAGCAAAATCAACTTTACAAAATCCTTTGACAGCAGCACTAAAATTTGCGACAGCGAGGCTCCCAGCACTTTGCGAATCCCGATCTCTTTGCTGCGCTGCTCGGCCTCAAACGCTGCCAATCCCAAAATGCCGAGGCAGGCAATAAAAATCGCCAGCAGCGAAAAAATACTGACGACTTCGCCGAATCGTTCTTCCGCGCGGTATTGGCGGTCTAACTGTTCATCTAAAAAGGTAAATTGAAACGGGCGATGGGGAACCAGCGACGCCCAGGTCTCCTTCAATGAAGCGATGGTTTGGGAGAGGTTCCCTGGCTGCAATTTCAATGAGAAGTAGCGGAATCGTTGGGGATCCATCACCAAATACAGCGGCTCGATTTGCTGATGGAGGGAGTTGAAATTAAAATCTTCGATCACGCCGATGACGCGGCTTTCCTTCGGCATTCCGCCAATCAATAATTTGCCCAGGGCTTCTTCCGGCGAACTCCAGCCGCAGTATTTAACCGCGGCTTCGTTGATGATGACTGATTCTGATGTATCTCCAGCAAAATTAGGCGAAAACGCTCTTCCCGCCGCTAAACCGACGCCGTAATTTTCGATGAAATCATAATCCACTGCATAACGCCCCCAAATTCCGCCCAGGGTATCGCCGTTGTGCACAACGGAAATCGCTGTGGAAGTGACGCCGCTGCCCGGCGTTCGATCCGATGCCGAAACGCCCATCACTGCCGGATGGTTGCGAAACTCCTGTTTGATCGCCGCATATTGCTGCTGAACCGCATCGTCGCGGCGAAAATCGATGACCAGCATTTGTTCGCGATCAAACCCCAGGTTTTGCTGGCGAACATAATCGAGTTGCCGGAAGACGACCATCGTAGCGATCATC
>CAXHHS010000211.1:0-9302 GCA_964015645.1 uncultured bacterium | reverse complement strand
AAACCAATAAAAGATATTGCTGCCAAATCCTGGTCTCTGTTAACGGTGGGGCAAACGTTGCTAGCAGCCACTATGGAAGGTGTTTACCGTATCGAGCATGACCGGGCCTATCAAATTTGCGATCTAACATCAGGTCCGCTATATCGATCGCCATACAATCCAAATGTGGTTTTTGTGGGGCTTCAAAAAGGCCTGGCTGTGCTCCAAAACGTTTCCGGAAATTGGCGCCTGGCAGGAAGTGTGAAGGGCGTTTTTGAAGAGGTTTGGAGTATTGTTGAGGAAGAGCCGGGTGTATTGTGGCTTGGCACCGCAAATCAAGGCGTTGTGCGGGTAACGCTTCCCCAATCTAATTTTGTTGAAGGCCGGGAAATCGCTCCGAAAACTGTTGAACGTTTTGACCAGGCTCATCATATACCACCGGGTTCCGTGAGTGTTTACACCTTTAAAGATCAAATTATTTTTGATATATCAGAAGGAAGACTGCGCTTTAACCGGAAGAGCCAATCGTTTGTGCGAGATTCCACCACCTTCGGTGCTGCCTGGACGGATTCATTGTACGCATTATATATACCGGATACGATTGCTGAAGGTTGGCAAAGTCAGGTGTGGATGGCGGCTGCCCATAGCCTGGATTTCGGCCCGCTAATTCAGCAGAAAGATGGCACTAATACCTGGCACACGCTACCATTCCGGCGGCTGGTTGATTTCGGAATTATTTATCCCGTCTACCCGGATCCGGTGTATAAAAACATTTTGTGGATGGGAAGCCAGGATGGCCTCATCCGCTTTGATGCTAATGTTGACAAGGATTATACTGTCGATTTTCCTGCCCTGGTTCGCCGCGTGACGGTTAACAACGATTCGGTGATTTATGGTGGGGCAATGGTAATCGATCCTACCAGTAGGGGCGGCCGGCCGGCCCCGAAAGGGGTGACTGACGTTATCGCCCCTACGTTCGCGGGAAATCCGATATTGAATTACCAAAACAACGCCATACGCTTCGAATATGCTGCGCCCAGTTATGATGATCCCTCCAAAAACCGCTACCAGGTTTACCTGGAAGGCTTTGACAACGATTGGTCGGACTGGAGCAATAAAACGCAAAAAGATTACACAAACCTGCCCGAAGGCGACTACCATCTAAGGGTTCGTGCTAAAAACATTTACCAGCAACAAAGTAGTGAAGGCGTTTATGCTTTTACGATTCTGCCGCCCTGGTATCGCACCTGGTGGGCTTATGGCTTTTACCTGGCTATTTTTGTTGCCTTGATGTATGGTTCCGGTAAGCTGCGCTCGCGCCAACTGGAGAAACGCAACAAAGAGCTTGTAGAGATTGTGGAGGACAGAACGCAAGAAATCCGCCAGCAGAATCAGCAGCTGGAGGAGAAAAATACTGAGATTCTCCGTACCCAGGATCAATTGATATTGCAGGAGAAAATGGCATCATTAGGCCAAATGACCGCCGGTATTGCCCATGAGATTAAGAACCCGCTTAACTTTGTTATCAATTTCGCCGAACTATCGGTGAATTTGAGTGAAGAGCTTAAGGAGGAATTGGAATCTCAAAAAGAAAACATCACTAGCGAAGCTTTTAAAGATATTGAAGACATTATTCAGCTTTTAACGAAAAATGTAACCCAAATAAATGATCATGGAAAACGCGCTAACAACATCGTAAACAGTATGATGGATCATGCAAGTGGTGCAAAGGGCAAACGCCTGGAGATCGGTCTTAACGCCCTGGTTGAAGAAAATATTAACCTGGCTTATCATGGCTATCGCGCCAGGTATCCTTCCTTTAATGTCACTGTTCGCAAACAGCTTAATCCCTCGCTGCCACCGGTGACGATAACTCCTCAGGAGATTGGCAGGGTGTTGCTGAACATTCTCAATAACGCCTGTGATGCGTTGTATCAAAAACAAAAGGAAAAAGGGAATGAATTTTTACCGGAGCTTACCATTAGTACTATTCCGGGAGGTGGTGAGGCGGAGATTCGCATCCGGGATAACGGCCCCGGAATACCGGAAGAAATTCGAGATAAAATTTTCAACCCGTTTTTCACCACTAAACCTACGGGAGAAGGCAACACCGGGCTTGGGTTATCAATAAGCTATGAAATTGTAGTGCAGGGGCACCAGGGAAGAATTACCATAGACAGCAAGCCGGGAGAGTTTACGGAGTTTGTAATTTGTTTGCCCTACAAATAATTGCGATAATATTAGACCATATACATGGCTAAACTATTGTTTTTTATGAAGTCTTAATTTCTCGTTGTTGCCACGAAAAGGCACAAAAGGCACAAAAAAGCGAGGATAAGATCTATCATAATTCATCGGAGTTTCGAATAAGTTGGTAATAGAATCGAATACTGTTATGATAATTTTCGATTGAGATTCGCTCATTAATACCATGTACCCGTTGAATATCTTCCGGCTGCATCTTGATAAAAAGAAATCGAAAGATGTTATCCGACAAATTAGAGTAGTGTTTGGCATCCGTGCCAGCCAAAACCAGGAATGGCGCTATAATGATTTCCTCTTTACTCGATAATTCCCCAATTGTTTTTTCCAGAAATTTATAGCTTTTCGAATCAGTTCTTGATACCGGAGATGGATTGTTGAATACATTGATTGGGGTGATGGTTATACGAGGATCGTCAACCGCGCTTTTTACATAATCGATAACGCTCTCGACAGTTTCACCCGGTAAAATGCGGAAATTAATAACCGCCGAGGCTTTATCCGGCAAGACATTGTCTTTATCGCTTCCATTAAACATCGTGGTGGCGGTTGTGGTTCGCAATAACGCATCGGTTGATGGATTTTTGCTGAAGATATTTTCTACCAGCGGATTGAACCGCCAGAGGTTTGCAAAAATTATTCTTTGAGCAAACGGTGCTTGCGCTGCAATGCCTTCCAGAAACCGGTTTACATATTTCATGTTTGCCGGAAATGGATTTTCTTCCAACTGTGTAATTGCTTTGCTGATAATCCCGACAGCGGTATTGCGCGGCGGCATGGAAGAATGGCCACCGGTTACTTTTGTGGTTAATTCCAAACTAACATACCCTTTTTCCGCAACGCCGATCAATGCCACCGGAAGCTCAATTCCCGGAACCATGCCTTCTACAATTGCTGCGCCTTCATCAAGAATAAGTTCGAATTTTAACCCATGTGTTTCAAGTTTTTTTGCAATATTTCCGGCGCCGTTTTTACCGCCGATTTCTTCATCATGGCCGAAGGCAAAATAAATGGAACGACGGGGTTGAAATCCTTCCTGAAGCAAAATTTCCGCTGCTTCTAAAATCCCCAGCAAAGATGCTTTATCATCTAACGCGCCCCGCCCCCAAATGTAGGTTCCGTCATTTCTTCCATCGAAAGGAGGATATTGCCAGTTTGTTTTGCTGCCGGGCAAAACCGGAACAACATCCTGGTGCGCCAAAAACAATATCGGCTTTAAGGCCGAATCTTGTCCCCTCCAATGATATAGAAGGCTGTAATCACCTACGACTTCTTTTTCCAAATTGCTGTGAAGGTTGGGAAATATTTCCGCTAAAAAAATATGAAAATTCCGAAACGCCTGAAAATTGAATTTGGAAGAATCATGATGAGAAATCGTTTGAAACTGTATCGCGCGTGACAAATTATGCGATACCTGCAACTCTTCGGCTAAAAGTGGAGCAGACGATTTCGAGAAAATGGAATTTTTCTCGGAAGATACCATTATCGTTCGAAATAATAAAACGACAATCAACACAACCATGAGGGCCGCAAGTAAAAGAAAAAATTTCTTCATCCGGGAATGTAATGCTGCCCAATAAAAAACGCAAAATGGAAATAAACCCGGTTGTTAATGGTATTGATAATTGTTAAACCACATTGAATAAATAGCGGTTTTTGCTTAATATCGGTAGAATCTATTTGTTAAAGAAAAACTATTGAACCTGTGGCGGAATTAAAACAGAAAAATTTAGCTGAGCTTCTACAGAAAGCGCAAGCGGGCGATTCGACTGCATTACAGGCGTTGTGTAAAGCACTGGAAGGATTTATCCGGGGATATTTTAGGCAGAGATTCCAGGACAATTCGCTCATCGACGATCTTTGCCAGGAAACTTACATCCGGCTGCTTAAGAATTTACCACAGGTTCGCGAAGAGATGAAGCTGACCGGTTTTGTCGCAAAAGTGGCATTTTATGTAATGCAGGATCATTTCCGGCAAAAATACCGCCGGCAGGAAGAGGCGTTGGAAACAGATTATGAGCGAACCCAAACCGCCAAACTGAAAGCCGAAATTGTTGACGCAAACCAGGACGAACAGATTCTCGATAAACTCGATCTCGATGAAGCCCTGCAGCAACTATCTGAAAAATCTCGCAATATTCTGATGCTAAAATCGCGTGGATATAATTACGAAGAGATCGCCGCTGACGTTGGCATATCCGTTAGCGGGGTGAAGATGCAAGTAAAGCGTAGTATGGAGCAACTCCGGGCAGTACTATTTGCCATCGTTCTTTTGATGGTATGTTCGGCAATTCTATTTTTCTTGTGACCTTTTGAGTGGTTTTAACGACTTTATTGTTGGGGGCGGTGCATAATGCATAGCTCGAAGAAATAATGTTTATCGGGAATATCTTGTTAATCTTGTCAAAATAGACGGCCGTAAAAATGAAGATGTGTGATAACTATTCTGAAAAAATAATTGATTTCAATGATTTAAACGCAACGGAGCAGGAAGAAATTAGAACGCACGCTGAAAGCTGCGCCGATTGCCGAAAAAAGTTAGCGGAAGTTCAAACGATTCTAACATCGATGAAACACCATCAAGCAGAACATGTGGTTGATGATGAATTGTTGGAACGCTACAGCGTTTACCTGGCGGCGCCGGATGAGCCGGATTACGATGGCAGATGCCTCACTGCAATAGAAATATCTGCTGTAAAAAACCATCTCAACGAATGCCAGCACTGCCAGCAAAAAGTTGAGCGGCTTACTCGTGAATTTCAGGAAATTAACGCCTACCTGGAAGAAACGGAATTAACCGCGTATTCTCTTTCTGCCAAAGCGCCGGAATCTGCGCCTGCTAAAAAATCATCGAATTTTTCGAAAAAAATCTTAGACACCGTTAAAAATTTCATTTCCCTTCCTGCGCCCCGGTTATACCCGGTTGCAGCCGGAACGTTTGTTGTTCTATTAGTATTAGCCTGGTTCGGCCCCTTTTTCCGCGGCAGCGATTATCAATATTACCGGCTGGCATCGCTGGAACAGGAAACGTATTCCCCGGTAACTCGCAGCAATGTATCGGAAACATTCAGTAAGGGGCTTTCTACTTTCCACGCGAAGCAGTATCAGCAGGCGATTGCGGAATTGGAACGTTACATCGGAGATAATCCGGATGGCTCTAACCTGTTCTCCGCACATTACATTGCCGGCATCGCCTATTTAACCGAAAGCAAAAGCGACTTCCTGGGGCGGTTTGAAACATACGACAGCGGCCAACTTGAAAAAGGCATACAACATTTGCAAACCGCAGAAACTTTGAGCGATAATTTAGGCTTAAAGGAAGATTGTTATTGGTACCTGGGAAAAGCGTACCTGATGCAAAAGGGTGGAAAAAATGCGGTGGAAATGTTTCAAAAGGTCGTCGATTTGCGGGGGAGGCGATTTAAGGAAGCACAGGAGATGGTTCGAGAGATTGGGGAAGTGGGAGGTTGAAAGTGAGAAGTTGCAGGTGGCGAGTTGCAATATTGGTACATTTATCTAATCTATTTGCCCACAAAAGATGCCAGAAAATTCTTTTAAAATTTGTATTAAAACAATATATTTATTGGCAAATTTGATAGAGCTGAGTGTTAGGCAGTTTCTTAATAAAACCGTACTGTTTCAGTATAAAATTCCCAATTGGATAAATTTTAGTTTAGGGTTTAAATGTTTAACTTTCATCCACACGGAGCAAGAAGGATATCAAATGCCTAATTACCATTTTCGGAAAAATTTATTTTTTACCCCTAAGTCTAAATATTAATGTATTAGTTATTGGAGGCCCCAAATGCAAAATATTGCCATTCTATTCGTGATAAGCAGCTTCCTTTTTCCTGCAATATCCATCGCACAAACAGGTACGCTTACCGGGACGGTTACTGATTCAACAAGTAGCTCACTAGTACAAGGTGCGACTATTCATGCACTAAACACAAATGGGCAAGTTGCTAGCACCTCAATATCAGACGGAGTCGGGGGGTTTAGGCTGGAAGGTCTTTCACCAGGGCCTTATACTTTGGTCGTATCTCATCCCAGTCACAGCGTTCGACGGATCCAAGGAGTTCAGATCGTTCCAGACGGTGTTGCCGTTGCCCAAATTAGCCTTACTCCTATTTTTAATCAGAGCCAAGTTGTGAAAGGTCTCGCGAACCCTTTGGGAGTAGAGGGTTGGATGCTGCTGCTTATCGTTGTAATAGCATTGGCCGCTTTGTTGATATCTTTACGAATGGTATACAACTCAGTACATAAAGTTCGGACCAGCTCAATTCTACAAAGGATACTAAGTGACTACGTTTTTGAGGCCGTTTCTTTACGTATAAAGGCGAGAATGCCTAAGATAACAGTGCCTCCTCAAGTACGTGATTTCTATTATCTTGAACGCGATAGAGAAAAAACTATCGCAGATGAACAGTGGACTAAAGAGCGACTCGAAGAGCTAAACTCACAGAAAAATCTTACCGAGGACCTAATAGAGGAACAGAAGGACCTCCAGAGAGATTTGCGTTATATTCAAAGGAGCCTGAGACGAGAGCTGAGTAAAGAGTCGCTTCAGAAGTGGCGAGAAGAGAAGCGAGAAATAGATTTGAAAAAAGAGAAACGTGAAGAACTGATTGAAAAAGAAGCGAGGGAGACTGCGAATGAAATGGTGCCTGCAACACTTACTTTAGGGGGCATGGGGATCACAGGAGCTTTTTTTGTAGAATTGACTGCAATTCTGGTGATTATTTTCGGAATTATCATTCTTGGGCTGGTAGGTGTCCTAGGGACAGAGGAGATTGCACCAATCTTGGCTGCAATTGCAGGGTATGTTCTCGGTAAAACTACAAGCGGCCAAGCACCTTCTAGACCTTCAACGGACTCAATAGCCTCTGAGCAGGCGACGTCTCGTAGTCTAATAAAGCCAGTTGAACAATCCGGAGTGAGGGAAGATGATGAACAAGTGGAGGATGAAGTTCGTGGAACCGGAACCCGCTTCTAGAGGAACAAGTTCCCCAAATTGGTAATGCCAAAAAATGCATAAAACCGTATTTCAAAAGGCATTATAGAAAATAAAAGTTGTTGTTTAAGTTCGTGAACGGAACGTATAGCCTACGTATGCATGTGATTGCGATAAAGAACTGTTTTTATTGGAGTTCTGTGGTGAATTCTCTTTGTTCATGGTTATAAGTTATAATATATTGTGCGAAGTTTCTGCAACAGGTGATACGCAATCCGTTATACCTACAGAAAATTAGGTTAGCCAATTGAGTGGAGCGTAATATGACTAAAAGAAAACATAGGCGAAAATGCAAATCAAAAACGTAGAAGTAATCCCATTTTCCGTTCCCATTAGAAATTTCTCGGATGCATATACGGATTTTAATAGCTCAAACGCAGTCCTGGTGAAAATTCATTCCGAAGATGATACAATTGGATACGGTGAAGCGTGTGCCTGGGAACCGGAATTTTATGGCGAAACGTTGGAATCGGTTCGTTCCACGATAGAGAAATACATTGCCCCCAAAATCATTGGCCAAAATATATTTAATGTAAATCGAATTATGGCGATTGTTGATAGTAACCTCGCAAAAGTGACTTGTGCCAAAGAAGGAATCGACCTTGCATTACATGATTTGGTTGGCAAAGCCCTTGAAACCCCGGTTTATAACCTTTTAGGCGGTTGTTTTCGTGAGGAGATTTCGATTGCATCGGAAATTGGAATCGATACACCGGAGGCGATGGCCAAACAAGCATTAGAGGTTTTGCAATTAGGAATAAAGGTTATAAAAATCAAAGGGTCCGATGATATGGACCTGGATGTTAAGAGAATCAAAACCGTACGCGAAGCGGTTGGCGAGGACATCCAATTACGGCTGGACCCGAATGCCGCCTGGACTACAATTGGAACGATCAAAACGATGAAAGCAGTTGAAAGCTGCAATCTCCAATTGTTAGAACAACCCGTTCCAAGTTGGGATTTGAAGGGAATGGCTCACATCCGCAATAAGATTGGAATCCCCTTAATGGCGGATGAAAGTATTTGGACGCCCCAAGATGTCATTAAAATCGCAGAATATGGAGCGGCGGATATCATCAATATAAAGATTGCTAAATCATGCGGTCTGGCATTAGCGAAGAAAATCGAAGCGGTTTCGGAGTCTGTAGGGCTTCCTTGTATTGTCGGAACCGAAATCGAACCCGGGTTTTCTTTGATTGCAAAACTCCATTTGGCAGCTTCGATGAAGATACATCCGCTGGCAAGCGAATTTACAGAATTTTCGCTGTTGCAGAAAAACATTTTGAAGCATAAAATAAACATCAAAGATGGATGTGTAAAAGTGCCTGATGGCCCCGGATTCGGGGTTGAGTTAGATCAGAATATTTTTGAAAGTGTGATGGTGTAATTTAGCGAGTTTTTTAAAAAGATACGTTTGTCGTAAAACCGAATATTCCTATAGAATATTACATGCTAAAGTATATTATTATTAAAATAATCATCATTATGGGCAAGAGTTCTAAAACAAATATAAAAGCAGCTCCAAGTAAAGCTAATATTGATTTGTCAGTTGTGTGTCTATAGTCTTGCTTCGAATATGAATAATCGCCATTCTGTCTATTTGAAGATGTTGATATGCCAGTATTATTAGAAGGGGAATTAGGCTTATTTAAAGATTTTTTGGATTTTAATTTTTCTTGAGATATTTCTCGCTCTGATCTTTGGAATTCCCGATTTTTTTCTTGTTCTTTAGCATTGCGATTCTTTATATCTGTAGACTTATTTATCTCATGAATTTCTCTAGACCTTCGATCTAGTTCGATATGTGTTTCTCTTATTTCATAGGATCGATTATCATTTATCCTATTTAATTCATGTATTTCGCGGGATCGATCATCATGGTCTGACATTTTTTACCTCATAGTAATTTTTTAAAAATATTAATGAATTTTGATATGTCTATGTAACCTCTAAATAAAGTAAAGGTTTCTTATATTTTGAATATAAGTAAGCGTTATAGAATCTGTCTCTTATACACATCTGACGCTGCCGACGAGCTTCTTGGTGT
>CAXHHS010000210.1:0-9350 GCA_964015645.1 uncultured bacterium | reverse complement strand
CGATGCAATGGAGTCTCGTGGGCTCGGAGATGTGTATAAGAGACAGGTACGATTGTTTTCACTCATCGTCGAACAACATCCTACTGCGCTCATTTTACTGCGGAGCTTGTTTATCGATATTCTGGATATTGCCGAAACCATTTTCCCGGTACTTACGCCGGAAACACTTGTAGACAAAAAACCATTGATGAGGATGCCATGATCGAAATACAGGGGCTTAAAAAAAGTTTTGGAAAGTTGGATGTCTTGAAGGGGATGGATTTAGCCATTGAAGCTGGGAAAGTGACGGCCATTGTCGGACCAAACGGCTCCGGCAAAACCACGATGATAAAATCGATTTTAGGGTTGGTAAAGCCGGATGATGGAAAATTGTTGGTTAACGGAATCAAAGTAAATGGCGATATCAGCTACAAAAAATTGATCGGTTATATGCCGCAGATCGCTAAATTTCCTGAGAACCTGACAGTGGCCGAAATTCTGCACATGGTCAAAGATGTTCGCGGGCAAAACGAAACACTGGATGAGGAACTCTATCATTTATTCCATTTGGAAACGGAATTAAAAAAGCCCGTTCGCACCCTTTCTGGCGGCACGCGGCAAAAGGTTAGCGCGGTAATCGCCTTTTTGTTCCAGCCGCAAATTTTGATTTTGGATGAGCCAACCGCCGGCCTTGACCCAATTGCCAGCAGCTTGCTAAAAGATAAAATTTTGCGCGAGCGGCAAAATGGGAAAACCGTCATTCTCACCTCACATATCATGAGTGAAATTCAGGAACTCTCCGATCATTTAGCGTACATTCAAGATGGCAAAATATTTTATAATGGCCACTTACTCACCATGTTAAACGACACCGGGGAAAGCAAATTAGAAAGAGCCATCGCCCGCATGATGGAAGGAGCCGAAGTATGACCACTACCACTTTGAAAATTGTGAAATATGAGCTGAACGATGTTTTTCGCAGCAAATGGATTATCATTTATGCGCTATTCTTTTTCCTGGCTACCGACGGTTTGTTTCGATTGGGAGAAGATAATGCCAAAGTTATTCTCAGTTTAACCAATATTGTGTTGCTTCTAATTCCATTAATGAGCGTTGTATTCGGCGTGATGTATCTGTATAACGCGCGGGAATACATCGAAATGATGTTATCGCAACCGATGCACCGCAGCACGATATTTATCGGTTTATTCGCCGGTTTGGCAGTTCCCCTCTCCCTGGGCTTTGTCGCTGGAGTGGGCATTCCCTTTGCAATTCATGGCTCAGCAGATTCCGGGCAAATTGCAATTTTAGCAACGCTGTTAATCTCCGGTGTATTTTTGACGCTGATTTTCATTGCCCTGGCGTTTTTGATCTCCATTGTTCACGAGGATAAAGTAAAAGGGCTGGGAGTCGCGCTGTTCAACTGGCTTTTATTCTCGGTGATTTATGATGGTTTGATCTTTTTCATCATTTTATGGTTTGGCGATTATCCCCTGGAAAAACCGACAATTGCGCTAACGTTATTTAACCCAATCGATTTAGCGCGAATTCTCATTATGTTAGAATTCGATACTGCCGCATTGATGGGGTATACCGGGGCAGTTTTCGAACAATTTTTTGGCAGTGCGTTGGGAATTGCAATTTCCCTCATTTCACTAATCGCCTGGGCTGTGCTGCCGTTTTTTGCAGGATTGAGATCTTTTACACGAAAAGATTTTTGATCTTCTATACTCGAAGCCTGATAAAGTAGACTCTTGTTTATCAAAGATCAGCTTTGATCACAACGCTATTCATTTCAACTACTACCTTTCCATTGGCAAAACTTTATGGACAAATGAAAGTCTGTAAAGCTAGAAACTGTTTAACACCCAAAGGAGGGGTAAATTGAAAACCACCATTACTATTTTAGCGCTAACCTTTTTGCTCTTTTTTACATCCTTCTCTCATCTTTTTGCAAAAGTGGAAGTCGGCAAGAAAAAAAAGTTGGAGCTATACGGCGACATGCGTTTCCGTGTAGAGCTTGATAGAAATTCCACAAAATCCGATGGCAGCGAGCGAGATAACCGCGACCGCCTGCGTTTTCGGTTCCGCTTTGGTTTTGATTACAAACATAGTGACCATTTCTCTTTCGGTGGTCGATTGCGCTCCGGTTCGCTGGCTTCATCGCAGTCGCCCCACGTTACTTTAGGAAATGAACTAACGCCTAAAACAATCCATATCGACAAAGCTTATATTAATGCAAAATGGAATTCCGGTTTTATATGGGCCGGCAAAAATTCATTTCCATTCTGGAAGCAAAACGAGATGTTTTGGGATGATGATGTGACTCCCGAAGGCCTTGCCTTCAGCCAATCCTTCAAATTAGGAAAAAGCGGTATTGCAGCCAATGGCGGATATTTTATTTTGGATAATTCCACCAGTAACACCTTTGGCGATCAGGCGCGGCTTTTAGGCGCTCAACTGGCTTTTAAGGGAAAAATGAAGGGTTTAAAAATCCAGGCTGGCGGTGGCATTTTCGTTTTTAGAGAAGATACTACCCAAGTCGATATTCGCCTGGCTGACCTTGATTATACTATTGGCGTATTTGGAGCTAATCTTGCCCTTAAAAATTGGCCAAAGCCCGTAAAAATAGGCGTGGACTTTATGGCCAATTTAGAGAATTATGACACTACCGAGGTGTTTAACGCTGATCAAACGACTGGGTATGTCGCCAGTATTAAGATTGGCGAGCTAAAAAACAAAGGCGATTGGTTATTGGGATATTATTATGCCCATATCGAAGAATTTGCAGTAGTAGCACGTTATGCCCAGGACGATTGGGTCCGCTGGGGTTCTTCCACCGAAACCCGTTCCAGCAATTTTCAAGGACATGAAATCCGCTTTGCCTATGCCCTGGGTTCTAAAAACAACCTGGTAGCCCGGCTTTACCTGGTTGAGGGACTAAAATTAAGAAATGCCGCGGCTACCTCAGAAGAAGATGGCACGCGCTTTAGAATTGATTGGAATATAGGTTTCTAAGCACTTTTGAATGCTTCTACAACTGATAATAATCATATTAAAACCTGATAAATATCATAGTTTTTAGTGAAAGATATATGGACTTTAAAATAAATTAAGATCAATAAGGCGTTATTTATGTAATATATACACTTCTGTTTTCACACTCCGAACTTGTGAAAACATGCTTTCTTCGACGTACTACATCAACAACAAATTACCAACAGAATGCGCGAAAGCGCCTAAAAACAAGATGGGTAGCCATGAAAAATCGAACTATGTCAATGCTTGTTTTTTGGGGAATTTTGGGTTGCACCCTGGCGTTCGGGCAAAGCACCGGGGAAAAGTTGTATAAACAAACCTGCGTTGCTTGCCATACGATTGGGCAGGGAAAACTGATTGGCCCGGACCTGGCAGACGTTCACAAACGCCGCCAGGAAGACTGGCTGATCAAATTTGTGCGTTCCTCACAAACGGTGATTAACAGCGGCGATCCCTACGCTGCGGCGCTTTTCGAGGAGTATAAAAAAATACCGATGCCGGACAACAACTATTCTGACGATCAAATCAGGGCCATCATTTCTTACATTGCAGAAAACAGCCCCGGGGGGCCTGGTGCCGCGGAAAAAGGCGGGATAAGCCTTGCACCCGGAAGACCGTTAAGCGAGGCGACGGAAGAAAATGTTCAAACGGGAAAAAATCTCTTTGAAGGAAATGTTCGCTTAGCGAACGGTGGAGCCACTTGTAATTCCTGCCATCATGTTAAAAATGATAACGTAATGGCAGGCGGAGCGCTGGCGGTAGATTTAACTGATGTCATTACCCGGCTCAATGAAGCTGGTGTAAAGGCAATCCTCAACAGCCCTCCCTTCCCGGCCATGAAGCAAGCCTACCAGAATAATCCCCTCACCGAAGACGAAGTATTCAACCTCTCGGCATTTTTACAACATGTGGATGCTGTTCAAGAATCTCAGCAAGATGTAGACTATGGTGATCAGCTTTTCAAATTCGGCATTGGGGGTGCTTTTGTTTTGATGATCCTTTTCGGCGGCATGTGGACCCGCAGTAAACGAAGCAGTGTGAACCAAAAAATTTATGATCGGCAAATTAAATCACTTTAAAGATTTTGGCAGGATGAACGGAATTTACATGATTACTATTTTACCTTCTTGTCGATCCGATTCATCCTATCCTACAAACAAAAAACCGGGCAGGAATTATGAGCTGGATTGAAGACGTTTTATCGCCTCAAACCCGTCAATGGGAAGAGTTTTACCGGAACCGCTTTCAACATGATCGAATGTACCGCAGCACGCATGGCGTCAATTGCACCGGCGGGTGTTCCTGGCAGATCTATGTTAAGGAAGGCATTGTAGTGTGGGAAACCCAGCAGGTGGATTATCCTCTTTTGGAGAGCAGTCTGCCCCCCTATGAACCGCGCGGCTGCCAGCGGGGTATTTCGTTCTCCTGGTATCTTTATAGCCCGCTTCGCATAAAATACCCTCTGATCCGTGGAGCGTTAGTTGACGCTTACCGCGCCGAAAAACAAAAAACCGGCGACCCCCTGCAAGCCTGGGAAAATCTGCAAAATGATCCGGAAAAACGCCGGAAGTATCAACAAGCGCGCGGGAAAGGTGGTTTTCGCCGCACTACCTGGGATGAAGTGCTGGAAATAATGGCAGCTTCCAATATTTATACCGCCAAGAAGCATGGGCCGGACCGTGTGATCGGTTTTTCACCGATTCCGGCGATGTCCATGTTGAGCTATGCCGCCGGAAGCCGTTTTCTACAATTGTTTGGCGGCGTAAACCTAAGTTTTTACGATTGGTATTGTGACCTGCCAAATGCCTCGCCGGAGATTTGGGGAGAGCAAACCGATGTTTGCGAGAGCGCCGATTGGTATAATTCCAAATTTATCGCCGTGATGGGCGCCAACCTGAACATGACCCGCACGCCGGATACTCATTTTTTTGCGGAAGCAAGACATAATGGCACCAAAGCCGTGGTTTTTGCACCGGATTTCAACCAGGTTGCTAAATATGCTGATCAATGGGTGCCGCTTCATGCCGGAAGCGACGGCGCTTTCTGGATGGCCGTGACACATGTAATCCTGAAAGAATTTCATCACGAAAAACAAACTCCCTACTTTATCGATTATGTGAAAAAATACACCGACAGCCCCTACCTGGTAGAGCTGGAAGAAGATGGTGACGGCTATAAACCCGGACAATTGGTACGGGCGAATCGCATCAAAAAATATAAAGATGTGACCAACGGGGATTGGAAATTCCTGAACATTGATGAGAAGAGCGGCAAACCGGTGATGCCCAAAGGCAGTTCCGGCCATCGCTGGGATGAAGAGCAGGGCAATTGGAATATGAAGGCGGAAGACGGTGTTGATAATAAACCGTATGATCCCACGCTGAGCTTTTTGGAAACACATGATAAAGTTCTTCAAGTCAATTTCACAGACTTTGCCCTGAATGCCAATCATTCCCGCGGGGTTCCGGTGCGCTATCTGGAAACCGCCGATGGGAAAAAAATTCCTGTCACCACCGTCTATGATTTGACGATGGCCCAATATGGCGTCAGCAGAGGGCTGGATGGTGATTACCCCGGAGATTACGCAAACAAAGATGCCGCTTACACTCCGGCCTGGCAGGAAATTTTCACCGGCGTCGATGCCAAAACCGTCATCCGCTTCGCCCATGAGTGGGCGGGCACCGCCGTGGCCACGGAGGGGAAATGCATGATCATCATCGGGGCCGGTATCAATCACTGGTATCATAACAATCTGATATACCGTTCCGGGATTATGGCGTTGATGTTATGCGGCTGCGTGGGCAGGAATGGCGGCGGTCTCAATCATTATGTCGGCCAGGAAAAACTGGCGCCAATGGATTCCTGGGGCACGATTGCCCTTGCCAAAGACTGGGTGGGCGCGGTCCGCGTTCAGCAAGCGCCGATCTGGCATTACATCAACACCTGCCAGTATCGCTATGATGGCAATTTCTCCCAATACAATATTACTCCGGAAAACGAGCTTACCAGGGGACATCATGCTGATTTGATTTATAAATCCGTTCGCATGGGCTGGATGCCGTTTTATCCGCAGTTTAATCAAAACTCCCTGGAACTGGCGAAGGAAGCTATTGAAAGCGGCGCGAAAGACAATGACGCCATTCAGCAGTATGTCCTGGAAAAGCTAAAATCCAAAGAACTCGGTTATGCCGCCGGTGATCCCGAGGCCGAGGAAAACCATCCCCGGGTATGGTATATCTGGCGCGGTAATGCCCTGATGGGCAGCATGAAAGGTCATGAGTATTTGTTGAAACATTACCTGGGCACCCATTCTAATCTTATCGCGAAAGATAAATCCGATCAAAAAACCAAAGAAGTGAATTGGCACGAAGTCGCCCCGGTTGGGAAATTGGATTTGGTGGTCGATCTGAATTTCCGGATGGATTCCTCCGCGCTCTACTCCGATATTGTGCTTCCGGCGGCATCCTGGTATGAAAAAGCTGATCTGAACAGCACCGACCTGCACTCTTTCATCCATCCGCTATCGGCGGCAATCGCCCCGGTATGGGAAGCGAAAACCGATTGGGATATTTTTAAAGAAATCGCCCGCGCCACCAGCGAGCTGGCCAAAGAACATTTTTCCGAACCGCAGAAAGACATTGTAGCGGCGCCTCTAGGGCACGATTCCCCGGCGGAGATATCTCAGCCGAAAATGCAAGATTGGTTCAAAGGAGAATGTGACGCCATCCCCGGCAAAACCATGCACAAAATTGCCGTGGTAGAACGCGACTATACTAAAATTTACGATAAGTTCATCGCCCTGGGAGATAAAGTGAAAACCACCGGTATGGGGGCTCACGGAAACAGCTACCGCTGTGATGATGCCTATGATGAGATGCTGGAATCGGCACATTTTCCGCTGGAGAAGCTGAACGGAAAAAATTACCCGTCTTTGAAAGAAGATGTTTGGGCGGCGAATGTTTTACTGCACATGTCTACCCTCACCAATGGCATCCTAAACCATCGCGCCTATGAAAATGCTGAGAAACGCACCGGCCTGGTTCTGACCGATCTTTCCGAGGGCAGCAAAGATGTCAAAATAAATTATCAGGATTTACAAGCGCAACCCAGGCGTTACAACACCTCCCCCCTCTGGTCCGGGTTAATGAATGATGGCCGGGCATATGCGCCCTTTACTTACAATGTGGAGCGGCTGGTGCCCTGGCGCACCCTGACCGGCCGTCAGCATTTTTACCTCGATCATGAAATGTACATCGCCTTTGGGGAAAACCTGCCAACTTACAAACCTTCGCCAAAATGGGAAGCATATGGAGACTTGCGGGAAACACTCAAAAATGATCAAGCCAAAGTGCTAAATTGTTTAACGCCGCATGGCAAATGGCACATTCACTCTACTTATATGGAAAACCTCAGAATGCTCACCCTTTCCCGTGGCTGCGAACCATGCTGGCTCAGTGAAGTGGATGCGGAAGAATTGGGCATCAAAGACAATGATTGGGTAGAAGTCTATAATGATCACGGCGTCTATTGCACGCGGGCGGTGGTCAGCACCCGGATTCCGAAAGGCGTCTGCATTGTCTATCATGTTCCTGAAAGAACGGTGGGAATTCCCAAATCGCAAGTAAGAGGCAATAAACGCGCCGGCGGGCACAATAGCTTCACGCGAGTGCATCTAAAACCCAATCTTCTGGCCGGCGGTTACGGTCAATTTACCTATCATTTCAATTATTGGGGGCCCACCGCTGTCAATCGCGACACCCATGTGGTGGTAAAGAAAATGGATAAAGTGGTGTTCTAATCTATGACAAACAACGATATAATTATAAATGATCTCAAATCCCGCCACAGGGAAGTGGTGGCTTACTCCAGAAGATTGATCCCGATTTATTTACAGGGATGTGAATGCTTTTATCAGGGAATCATAAATCATCAATAAAAAATGGGAACCACTATGGATGTAAGAGCACAAATGTCAATGGTATTTCATCTCGATAAGTGTATTGGCTGCCACACCTGTTCCATTGCTTGCAAAAATATCTGGACAGACCGCAAGGGCGCGGAATATATGTGGTGGAATAACGTGGAAACCAAGCCGGGCACCGGTTATCCTACCAAGTGGGAAGACCAGGGAATTTATAAAGGCGGTTGGGAAAAGAGCACCGGCGGCGATATTTCTTTAAAAGGCGCCGGCAGACTGCGTGGTTTGCTGAATATCTTCCATAATCCCCATCTGCCGGTGATCGATGATTATTACGAACCATTCACCTACAAGTATCTCGATTTAATCGAGTCCCCCGCGCAAGATGATCAGCCCACTGCGCGACCGGTTTCGCTTATCACCGGTAAACCGATCGATATAAAGATGGGACCGAATTGGGATGACGACCTCAGCGGCACGCCCGACTATGCCCGCAACGATCCGAACCTGGAAGATCTATCTCCGGCAGAACAAGAAGCGATGTTCCAGTTGGAACGCATGGCATTCTTTTATCTTCCCCGAATTTGCAATCACTGCCTGAATCCGGCTTGCGTGGCTTCCTGTCCCTCGGGCGCGATTTATAAACGGGGAGAAGACGGTATCGTGCTGATCAACCAAAAAGTTTGCCGCGCCTGGCGAATGTGCGTGACGGCCTGTCCCTACAAAAAATCCTATTTCAATTGGGGAACCGGGAAATCCGAAAAATGCATCCTCTGCTATCCCCGGCTGGAAACGGGATACGCGCCAGCCTGCATGCACTCCTGCGTTGGTCGCATCCGCTACCTCGGTGTGATGTTATACGATGCGGATCAAATACACGATGCAGCAGGAGGCCCGGAAGATGATACGGACCTGGTAAATCGCCAGTTAAACATCCTTTTGGACCCCTTTAGCCCGAAAGTAATTGAAGCAGCTAAGAAGAACGGTGTCGCGGATTCCACCATCAAAGCCGCCCAATATTCGCCGGTTTATAAATTTGTCAAAGAATGGAAAATGGCGCTGCCGCTGCACCCGGAATACCGAACCCTGCCGATGTTATTTTACGTGCCGCCGCTGCTGCCGGTAATGGCTTCCTTAAGCGAAGCCAATCACGAAGAACAGTCGAAGAAGATGGATCCCATTGCCAAATTCTGGGATGACAACCGGCTTTACGACACCAGTACCGAAGAGTTATGGGGCACTATTGATGAGGCAAGATTCCCACTAAAATATATGGCAAACATGTTTAGCGCCGGTGATACGGAGAAGGTCAAAGTTATCCTCAAAAAATTGATGGCCGTTCGCATTTACCGCCGTTGGAAAACTGTCGGCGATGTGAGTGAAGCCAAAGCACATGAGGCTTGACAAGATGTAG
>CAXHHS010000209.1:0-9361 GCA_964015645.1 uncultured bacterium | reverse complement strand
CTTGTTGAAGTCGCTTTTTTGACCGGTTTTTCCGAGCAAAGCGCTTTCACACGGGCCTTCAAGCGCTGGGCAGGGCAAACGCCGCGTTCTTTTCGGATTTCCTCCCAATCCAAAACAGGATAATATCGATTTGGCGCGCAGTGTCAAAAGTTTGGCGGCGCCTGCCAAGAATTTCCTTGAGAAAACCTTTAATATTTGCTTGTAACTAAACAAAAAAGGAGCAAGCTATGAATATTATTGGAAATCACTCTCAAGATTCAAAGGGACTCACCCTGGTACTCGGCGGTACCGGTAAAACCGGCCGCAGGATTGTTAACGCATTAAGAGCCAAAGGCCTCCCGGTCCGGATCGGCTCCCGTTCTGCATCTCCGGCATTCGATTGGAATAATGAAGCCAGTTGGGATGCCTATCTGCAAGACGTTGAGGCAGCCTATATTAACTATTCCCCGGACCTCGCGGTGCCCGGCGCCACCGATTCCATTCAGGCTTTCGTCGACCTGGCGAAACGTCATGGAGTCAAGCGCCTGGTTCTGCTCTCCGGGCGGGGTGAAGCAGAAGCGCAGGCCTGCGAGCGGATCGTGCAGAACAGCGGCCTTGAATGGACCATCGTCCGCGCCAGTTGGTTCAACCAAAATTTCTCCGAAGGGGCGTTTATTGATATGGTGCACTCCGGCCAAATTACCCTGCCGGCCGGCGATGTTGCAGAGCCATTCGTTGACGTTGACGACATTGCCGAAGTTGCAGTCGTGGCCTTGACCGAAGCGGGGCATGCCGGCGAAGTTTATGAAGTTACCGGTCCGCGCCTCATGACCTTTACTGACATCGCCGCCGAACTGTCGAAGGCGACCGGCCGTGAAATCAGCTACATTGAGATTCCTCACGAGGCATTTGTGGCTGGCCTGAAGGAATCCGGTGCCCCGCAAATGGTTGTCTGGATGCTCGATTATCTTTTCGCCACCGTGCTCGATGGCCGTAACGCTCATCTCACCGACGGGATTCAGCGAGCACTCGGACGCCCCCCGAAAGACTTCGCCGATTATGCCCGGGAGGTCGCTGCCAGCGGCCAGTGGAAGATAGCGGTATAAAACCGGAGCGCTGCATTCTCCCTTCAGCGTTTCAAAACGAATCAATCGACAGAGCGCAGCGTCAATACTCTGCACTCTCTATAACCATCCGGCAATACATTTGAACTGCCTCAATTACCGAAAGGAGACGTCATGAACCTGTTCCAAATCGCCCTAACGCTATCAACACTACTCTGCTCTTTGGTTGCCGGGTTTGTGTTCGCTTTTGCCATTGTAGTGATGCCAGGCATTCAAAACCTAAACGACCGCGATTTCCTGCAAACGTTTAAAGTGATAGATCGCGTGATTCAGAATAATCAGCCGATCTTCATTTTGGTTTGGGTGGGATCGATTGCGGTGGTGATTGCTTCCGCCTGGTTAGGTATTTTACAGCTGGATGGCATTGATCGCCTGCTCATTATTATCGCTTCCGTTACCTACTTACTCGGTGTCCAATTGCCGACTATAACGATCAACATACCGTTGAATAACCAGCTTCAAACATTAGATCTCGATTCCATGAGCGAGCCGGCACTTCAGAATGCCCGTAAGCAATTTGAACCTCGCTGGGTAAAATGGAATTCAATCAGGACAGTCCTGGCCATACTAACATCAGTACTGTTGATTTTACTGGTATTCAGAATTTAATACTTAAATTCCATAAGGAGAAATCATGAAAAACTCAAAAATGCTTAAATCGATATTACTTATCTCCGGTTTGATTGCGGCTGGAATTGGAGGGGCGCTTCTGTTTTTCCCGGTAGCTTTCCAGGCAAGTAGTGGTATTGAGCTTGGCGATAATATCAGTTTGTTAAGTGAGGTAAGAGCACCCGGCGGGGCATTGTTTGCAAGTGGCATTTTGATGGTACTGGGCGCTTTCGTATCTAAACTAACGTTTACCTCACTCGTGGTATCCATCCTGATATACCTGTCATATGGTCTTTCCCGAATCCTGGGCATGGCAATTGATGGCATGCCTGGTGAAGCACTTATAATGGCAACGGTATTGGAAATAATAATTGGAATAGTTGGCGTTTTCGCACTGCTAAAATACCGGGATCAAATAGCTTAGGCTTTCGCCTGTTTTTATTCGCTCAAAAGTTAGTTGCTTTTATTACACTTAAAGAATGCTTTCGGATATTTAATTTTTTGGAACGGCCTTAAACGCTTAAATTTCCGGTCTTGGTCGTGTGATACCCAATTTTTTCATGCGGGAACGCAGTGTTCCGGGGTTCATTCCGAGGAGAAGGGCGGCGCCATATTTTCCTTCAATTCGCCAGCCGGTTTCTGTCAAAACTTTTAGAATATGGTTGCGCTCTACTTCCTCGAGTTTCCAGGTTTTTTCCGCCAACGGGGGAGTTTGAACGGCAATGCCAATATGTTCGGGAAGAATGGTTTGATGGCCGCAAAGAATTACTGCTCGTTCAAGAATATTCGCAAGTTCCCGGACATTCCCCGGCCAGTTATAATGGGTTAATTTCTCCAGCGCTTTTGCACTAACTTTTACAACATTTTTGCCAAGACGCCGGGAAAATTTTTTGATAAGCGCGTTTGCCAATAACGGGATGTCATCAAGGCGTGCCTTTAGCGGCGGGAGGTGAATCGGAAAGATATTCAAGCGGTAAAACAGGTCTGCGCGAAAGGCCCCTTGCTGAATGGCCTCGGCCAAATCTACATTAGTGGCTGCAATAATCCGAACGTCTACTTTTTTGCTTTTGGTTCCGCCCACGCGCTCATATTCCTGTTCCTGCAATATGCGCAAAAGCCTGGTTTGGGTATCCAATGGTAATTCTCCAACTTCGTCGAGAAAAATTGTACCGCCATCGGCCAATTCAAAACGGCCTTTCTTTTGCGCCGTTGCCCCGGTAAAAGCGCCTTTCTCATGTCCAAACAGTTCGCTTTCTACCAGCCCGGAAGGCAACGCGCCGCAGTTAACGGTAACCAGAACTTTATCCGCTCGCTTGCTGGAGCTGTGTATTGCCCTTGCGATTAATTCTTTGCCTGTCCCGGTTTCCCCGGTTAGCAAAACGGTAGAATCCGTTGCAGCAACCATTTTGATATTTTTAAAAACCGCTCTCATCACCTTCGAAACGCCGATGATTTCACCCAAATTATACTCAGATTTAATTTCCGCCTGCAAATAAACATTTTGAAGTTGTAGCTTCTGCAATTCTTCTTCGGCGGTTTTGCGGTCATTGATATCACGTAGAATAATAGTGAAAAAATCCTGGCCGGATACTTTTACATGGGAGATGGTCGCTTCAATCGGAAATTCTTCGCCATTCGCCCGAAAGGCGGTAAGCCCCTCCGGCGCCCACATATAACTTTTGAGGTTTTGAGCTTTGCGAAAATCTTGAATGCAAACTTTTAACAGGTCTTGAAACTCTTCGGAAAGGAACCGGTCGATTGGTTTGTTGACGGCGTCTTCAGGGGAATAATTGAATATAATTCCGGCCGCCTCATTAAAGATGATAACGCGGCGATTCTCGTCAATCGTAATAATGGCATCCATTGCAGATTCAAAAATGCGAGAGAGGCGTTCCTCGCTTTCGCGCAGCGCAATCGCCTTTATATTGCGCTCATGGCTTAACTGAATCCGGTGTACTGCCATTGCCGCCTGGCTGGCAATTGCTTGTAGAAAGGCTTTTTCTTCCGGCAAAAAAACATCTCCGGATAATTTACCGGCAATTATAAAACCGAAAGACGACTCTACCGTCCTCAGCTTGTTTACAATTAGCCGCTTTAAACCGGCAGCGGATGCCTGTGGGAGATGCGTTTCATTAACCCCAAACTCACCGGCGTTTTCAGCACGTAAAACGGAGTTGCTGGCATTCTTCGTAATGAATTCTTTGATTTCTATTGCTAAATCGTTCCCAGGAGAATCTTTTTCACGCTGGCTTGAAATAATGATTTCACGCTTACCATTAAGCTGCAATACAATTGCACCGAACTCCACCATTAAAGCAGTTGGAATGACAGTAGCAACGAGTTGAGCGATTTTTTCTTCATTATCGATGAGTGTTAGTGCCGCACCAAATCCCAATAATGAGAAAATATCAACTAAATTTGCGTCTTTCGTTTTCTTTTGCAGGCCCATCTCCAGGCATAGCTAAGGAAGGTTTTTGATTAGGTTAATTCCTGAATTAACGTATCCGGGGAGACATGAAAGGGATTGGGTATCAAAAGTTCGCCCATAATGCACAAGCCGTGGCTTCGCATCACATCCATCACGACATTGCCGCCGAACCGGGTCAAGTCGATTTGGCAAAGCGCCAGGGCTTTCCAGCTTTTGATTTTACTATCCAGGAATGCTTCCCAACACAGCATTTCGCGGGGCCTTTTTATGCCATGCAGTGACCAACCGGCATCCCCACATGCCCGGACAAAGGGGTATCCTTCTTTTTGAGATTCGGCTTCAATCCGGGTGCTAAGCGCCAGCATGGCTTCCCCGGTCGCTTCGCCCGGATGAAAGAGAAGCTGTCCGGAATTTCGCGGTTTCGTTGTATCGATTCCTCGTGCTTCCAGCCAATCGCATAATTCATCGGCAGCCTTCGGCGAAGAGAAAAGAAGACATCTTTCCCCCTGGCGAAGCCCTTCTATCATATATGGCCCCAACACGTTAAGCCGTTCTTCGGTATTTCTATAAAAATGCGCAATATGGTCGCCAACAGATACATTGATGTTTCCAAACCCAAGAGAAACGCGCTTTCCTTCGTTACCGGTTTGTTCAATGTGCATATTACCTCCTCGCAAACTTTTGAATTACCGTATCAAGCTCTGATGGCGAAGTTAAACACTCCCGTTGTTCAATGCAAAATTTTTTCTTTGTAATTTCTTAAAGTTTTGGGGCATTATTTCAAATGTTTTCCATCATCCGAGATTTTATAACAACTTCGGAATGCAACGTACGGTGCACAGGGCACTTACCGGCGATTTCCATCAGGCGTTGTTTTTGACCATTATCCAGCGGGCCGGAAAAGTCTAATTCCTGTTCAAAAACATCGATATATCCGCCACGGGTGTCACAATCCGCACAATCTTTGGCGTGAATTTTACGGTGTTTCGTTCGAACTTTAACGGCTTCCAGCGGCCATTTTTTACGGTTGGCATACATGCGCAAGGTCATACCAACGCAAGCGCCTAAACTGGCGGATAATAAATCGTAGGGGGTTGGCCCCTTATCCGTCCCGCCGTAAGTTATTGGCTCATCAGCTATTATCGGATGGCCATTGGCCATAATTTCCGTATAATATCCTTCACCCGTTTGTGTAATGACGGCATTGTCTTCTGCTAACAAGGCAGAATTATTCGACTTCGTTAGGCTTGATCTTTCCATTTCCTTTTCCTTCTTTTTTGCAATTATCATTCAGTAGTTTTAGGCCAGCATTTGTATGGTTTGGTTCAAATCTTTGGCCACATCCTCGGGCAGTTCGCCGATGCTCGGCGGAACCCCGGAGCGCTGAAACTCCCGTATACTCTGCTCCAAATAACCATCGTCGTCACCACACAGACTGCCGGGATCGCCCTGGTACCAGTGCAAAGTGCCTTTTTTTGTATCAATGTTCAAACCAAAAATTTCGCGGCCATAAACCTGGTGTTCAACATCCCACATCCAGGCTGTTCCCATCAGCTTGCTCCCGGTTAATTGGTTAATAGTTGCTGTAATGATTCTGGCAAGCTAAGCTACAAACCTCAACATTCAACCTGCCCACTTTAACTTTCCCTTTAATTATGAGAGCAGAACCTCTAAAAGGCGCTGCTCTCAAGCCGGTTTGCCCAAACACATCGTCAATTTCTGCTTGTTAAAGGTTTGGCGGCTCTTAATACCGGGTAGTACCGCGTAAACACAAAATCAGTGGTCGCGTTTGCCTGGTGGCAGGAGTTGCAGACTGCTGTCGGCTGTGCGTTAGCGGCCTCGGCCAGCGGGTATTCATGCCCAAAGCTAAAGTAAGCCCAATTACCAGGTTCGTTCGAGAATCTTTCGGCATCTTTTATTGTGACTTCAAGCCCGATAAAATCGCCCATAAAATATCCTTTTCCACTTACTGCACTTTTTGATCCAACACTCACCAACTCCTTGATCAAAATGGTGCCATCGCGGAATTCCCCGGTCTTTTTGTAATGTGCCCAACTTTGGGGATCGATATAAACGTTGTGAAATTCCGGGAAAGGCGCTTTACCGCCATTCATATCATTTGGGGTAAGTGGCACACCAACAAAAACCCACTCCCGAAACACCTGCGCATCCGGCCGAATTAATTCTCCCTTGGCGTTAAACTTATACAATTTGCCAGATTGCGGCGGCGCCATTGCTATCATCGTTATTGCTAAAACTGAAATAACAGCCAGCAGAGTTCCTACCAGTAAAACGGTTTTCTTTGAATTTGCTTTCATTGTATTCTCCTCAGATT
Organism: uncultured bacterium; assembly: GCA_964015645.1. Taxonomy (GTDB): domain Bacteria; phylum Calditrichota; class Calditrichia; order RBG-13-44-9; family J075; genus CAXHHS01. The sequence continues at coordinate 2,886 of CAXHHS010000209.1, read as the reverse complement.
GAAGTTTAATGTTATCTATACCGCTACTTCTTCTAACGATTGCACTACCGGAAAATCGACCGGCACGTCCATTAATCTTCCGATAAAATTTGTAAACATTTTGTCGGTAACTAGGGCAATCAGGTCAATCAATGCGCCTTCATTATATCCGAAAGCGAAGAATTTATCGATTAAATAAACATCCGCTTTACCACGATTTTCAACGATTGAAATCGCCAGGCGGGTTAGCAGGTTTAACTTTTGATCTTCAATGGTTCCGGCGCGCAAATCCAGGGTATCTTCATCGCTAAAGCCATTCATTTTAGCAACTGCGGTATGGGCAGCCAGGCAATATCCACATTGGTTTGTTTCGGAAACAGCTAAAGAAATAGCTTCGCGTTCTTTAGCGTTAAACGTGCCCTTTGTCTGTGCGGATGAGAAGGCGAGATATGATGCCAGCGCGTTGGAAGAATACCCCATCGCGGCATAAAGATTGGGAACCAAACCCATTTTCTTGTTGAGGTCGTCAAAAATCTCTTGGGCTTTGGGATCAACCTGGTTACGGTTTGGAACTTTAAACTTACTCATTTTTAATTCCTTTCACTTTGTTTAGAATGATTATTTAAGTTCATTTGAATTTTAACCTCTTAATGCCTCTCCCAGCGACCAGGTGGCGGCGCCAATCAATACAATATCTTTAATCAGGAATTGGCCGGGCACAATTGAGAGCGCCGGAAACCCACCGAGGCTCGGCTCCCAACCCGGGGTTGAGAACAGAAAGCTGAGTGTGCCTGCGAACATTAATACGGCCAAAGCGCTTCCGATTGCAGAGACTTTTGCTGAAAGAGGGCGTGCTGCGATCATGGCAGCGATGCCAATTTCGAATACGCCTAACAGGCCAGCAAACGCTTGAACACCGAATATTGAATACACCCAGGACATGAACGGGCTATTGGCAACGAGAGGTTGGATGCCGTTGGCTTCATAGGCGGTAAATTTCATTGCACCAATCCAGGCGATAACCAATACCAGCCCGTAGCGAACCAGGTGTTTTCCGGCAGCTTGTAACTTATCGCCAATTTCTACAATGCTATCCATGGCCGGAATCGTTGCGACGCCGTCCTTAAGATTTTGATTTTGTATATTTCCGGTTGAAACTTGAACATCGTTCATCATATTGCTCCTTTTTTAAATTGTTAGTTCCGATTTAAACTGACCCGCTAGAAACGGTTATCTAACCAGGCTACCTTACCATTTTCCACGAATGAACTTCATTCCGGAAAGTGAATGTGTGTCGACACTGTGAATATGTATTCCAAATAACGTGCCATGTTTTAACATGATCGATTTTCGATCCTTAATATATTATTTATTAATAAGTTAGGGAGATGGTGGAGAGTAGGTGAAAAAATAGAACGAAAAGAAATCCTCGAAATATCGAGATTTAAACGCGATATTTAGCGGGTTCTCAATAAGGTTGGTGGGGAGTGTTTAGTACGCTAAGGTTTTTTTATACCCAGCTTTTCCATCCTGCTGCGAAGTGTACTGGGGTGAAGCCCTAACCGCTCGGCGGCCCCCCTTTTTTTATCAATTCTCCAGTTGCATTCCTGCAATACTTTTAAAATGTGCGCGCGTTCTACATCTTTAAGGGTATCGGAACCGGAAACTTTCCCACCGGTACGCGATTGATGATCGATCATTTCATCGATGTGAAGCGTATCGTCGCGGGAAAGAATGACAGCCCTTTCGATCACATTTTCTAATTCGCGAGCGTTTCCCGGCCAATGATAGCTCTGAAGCGCACCCAGAACCTTTTTGGATATCTTTTTGATTTTTTTGCCAAACTTTGTGCTATACTTATCAGCAAAATGCCGCACTAAAATCGGAATATCGCCTTCACGTTCTCGAAGTGGCGGGATGTGCAACGGAAATACATTCAACCGGTAATAGAGGTCTTCTCGAAATTGCCCCTCTTTTATCGCTGCTTCTAAATCGCGATTGGTTGCAGCAATAACTCTTGCGTCCACCGATATGGTTCCAGGGTTCCCCAGGCGCTCAAATTCTCCTTCTTGAAGAACCCGCAGGAGTTTTGCTTGTAGTTCCAGAGACAGATCGCCAATTTCATCTAAAAATATAGTACCCTTGTTCGCCAGTTCAAACCGGCCAATTTTACGGGCTAAGGCGCCAGTAAATGCCCCCTTTTCATGGCCGAATAATTCGCTCTCAATGAGATTCGCCGGTAAGGCGGCACAATTTACCTTTACGAGCGGGCGATCCTTTCGTGGGCTGATATAATGAACTGCCCGGGCAATCAGTTCTTTACCAGTACCAGTTTCACCCAGGATAAGCACTGTCGCATCCGTTCCGGCCACTTGTTCTACTTTACTTAGAACTTTTTTAAAGGATTTATTATGGCTAATAATTTCTTCGAAGTTGTGTTGAAGTTTAATCTCTTCTTGTAAATAAATGTTTTCGGCTTGCAGTTGATTTTTCAACTCCTCTACTTCCATTAATGCGTTTCGCAACGCTTCGTAAAGACGGGCATTTTGCAGCGAGATGGCAGATTGGGATGACAGAATTTGCATCACCTCGAACCGCTCCGGCTTAAACGCATCGGTAATAAGGTTATTTTCAAGATACAATATGCCGATTAAATCGCCTTTGTCCAGTACCGGCATACATAAAATCGATTTTGGATTGTGTTGGGAAATATAATCATCATTTACAAACCGATTATCCTTAGCGGCATCCGGGATTAGCACGTTTTCCCGGGTTCTTTTCACATAATTGATAATTGAAAACGGCAGCTTACTCGAATGGCCACTCGCCTCCAATGGAATGGAATAGAGAACATCTACTTCTTTTTTTTCAACGGAACCGGCAGCTTCGATGAATAACTCATTGTCT
>CAXHHS010000208.1:0-9363 GCA_964015645.1 uncultured bacterium | reverse complement strand
CACCAAGAAGCTCGTCGGCAGCGTCAGATGTGTATAAGAGACAGCAAACAACGTTTCCCTTTTTTTATTATAAGATTTTTTTATTAACTTGAATTATTGCTTTTAACATATCCTATATCTGCCTTACACTTCAATTTTTTTTAACCCAAGCAAAATAGCTGCTCCAATGAGAAATGAACCTGATATTCTATTGAGGTGTTTAGTGATTTGATCGTCAAATTTCTTCGCAAGCCACCCTGCAAAAAAACCATAGATCGACAAAAACATACCATCTATGGATAAATATGTTATTCCCAATATGAACAGCTGCTCTGTTAGCGGCGCGTTTGGATTTAGAAACTGTGGGAACAATGCCGCAAAAAATATAATCGCCTTGGGGTTTGAAGCTGAGGTGATAAATCCTTGTAAATAAAGGATTTTTACGCTTTTTACCGGCTTTTGGTTGACCAGGTTTTTTGATTGATTCTGTAAGATTAATTTTACACCCATGTAAATCAAGTAGGCAACACCGAGCCATTTGATGATGAGAAAGATGTATTGTGAAGCATAAAGGATACTGGCTAATCCGGCTGATGCAGCCATCATTTGTAAAGCATTGGCCGTTAAATCTCCTGCCGCTGTTGCAGTCGATCTTTTAAACCCACTCCCAAGACTATTTGATAACATTAACAGTTGGCTTGGGCCGGGAGTAATCATTAAAATCAAAACGGCTGCTATAAAAGCGATCCAAATTTCAAATGCCATAATTTTTCCTCATCTTTGTAAAACTAAACCAACTCGCCCCTTATTCCTTTTTCCATCGGGTTTGTTGAGAACAAAGTGTTTTTTGTTTTATAGCCGATTTTTTTGCATAAACTCAGGAGTTGTTTTGGTGGAAATGCATCATAAAAAAATTCTACCTCAAACATGAAATCCGTAAATGGTGGTATTTCCTCATCGCAACCGCCGCTGGACAGGATCAGGCAGCCGCTCGGCGTTAGCGCCTCAAATATCTTTTGTAAAATTGCCGGGTGCTTTTCCCTGGGAAAATGAAATAAAACATCCCATAAAATAACGCCATGATAGGTATCCCGAATTTCATAACTCTCTATCTCCGATTGATAGAATATCGCTTCCGGAACATTTCCTTTCGCCTGTTGAAGCAGGTTTTTCGAGCGATCAACTCCGGCAATTGAAAACCCTTTCTCAACAAGCTGCTTGGCGATTGGAATGCCCGAGCCACAGCCAAGATCCAATACCCGCACCTTTGGGAGCAAACAATCACAAAAAACGTCGAACAGCGCCTGGTCTTTTTCAGGAAGTTTTTTTCGGTGCTTGCACCATTCATCCGCAATTAAATCGTAGTTTGCTTTCATATTACCGGTACAACTTTGCCAAATCCCATTTTTTGACCACCGCTTCCACTAAGCCGGCAACGCGGTTGTTGACTTTCTCAAAATATGCCTTTGCTTGATCGGTATTGAATGTCGGGAACCCCTGGCCGTCTTCGTACAGCCCGATGGAGGAGGGAAACGGCACGGCGTACCAGGATGTGCCCTGCGGGTAGGCGGTCGCCATTTCATCCGAATAACGCTCCGGGTGAATATGGTCCGGCACAATTGCTTGAACGTAAGCGGTCTCGTTATTTCCGGCATGGCCGCCGTTTTCGCCAAAAACCGCTTTAGTGTCCTCCGAAGCAAGGCTCCACCAATTAACCACCAAAATGCGCACGTGATACTTGCCGGAGACTTTGTCCGCTTCATCGTGCAAAATTTTGGTTTGCGGCCCACCGTGACCGTTTAAAATGATGATATTTTTGAATTTGTTCTCCGCCAATCCCTTTAAAATATCGGCGATAAAGGGGCGGTAAGCAGCCTCACTAATTTCGAAGGCCCCGGCATAGGCGCGCAATCGCCCGGTAACACCGTAGTTCAGGGTTGGCGCAATCATGGCGTTGAGGCGTTTGGCAATTTCCCGGGCCATGGCTTCCGGCGCAAGATTATCCGAGCCATTCGGGATAACACCGTGCGGCTCCAATGTACCGGTGGGTAACAGCACGGTTTCGATTTTCTTCGGCACGATTTCCTGAAATTCCTGCCAGCTAACCAAATTCATTTCGCGGGTGGTGGGCGGTTTATCGTTTGATTGAGCGAGGAGAGGGTTTACAGCTATTAAAATCCACAAGATGATGAACCGGCGAACGGTTGGCATTTTAGTCATTTGGTGCACCTCATTTTAATTTCATGATAGTCTTACAATTACACTCAAGATCAGCATCCTGAGTAACCGAACGTAGTTTGCTCAGTGTATCGAAGGGTGCGGAAGACGATCTCCCCCCTTTGATACGCGATTTAAGAAACAAATCGCTACTCAGGATGCTGGTCTTGGGTATGCAGAAAGGGTTTCTAGAGAAATGTCCCAGTATTATCTCAACTTGTAATTAGCATACTTTTCAAAGTTCGTTAGTGTCTTAAAGTTTTCGCAAAATTGTTCAAAATTGTGTTTTCGATTATATTGATTGCTATAGTTCATTCAATCACACTTATTCACCTAATTGGGAACCTACGTCTATTATAGCAAATTGTAAAACCCAGGTTGAATTTATCTGGCACGAGAGTTTTCACATGAATTAAACAATTCTCTGGTTGCCATAAACCGACCCGGAAACTCACGAAAAACTCTCTCAACAAGAGGCGAAAAAACAACGACGTTACCAAATGAGTCAGGGTGCACATGAGATATTCAAAGCCCCCACTGTTGAACAAGCACAACAAAGCCTAAAGACCTTTGATGAAACGATCTTTTTGATTTGCACCGGAAACAACTCCGGATAATTAACAATATGATCAACAGAATCCGTTACAGTCAGGAAAATTTAAGTGCCAAAGAAATAATTGTCAAGATAACTCTATACATTATTTTTTAAAGAATTTGATGAAAATTTGAGAAGTTGTTAATATAAGAATATTGAAACGAATTTAGTGTTAGCGATATAAAGAACCAAACCTATGGAGGCCAGAGAATGATTGATTTAAGAGACATGTTTAACAAATTTTGGATATTTTCTTCCATTTCTATTATTCTTTCTTTATCTATTCTTGCCCAGGAAAATGGATTAACTCCGGAAATGGTCGTCGGCCTAAAACGAGTATCGCAAGTAGCGATTTCGCCATCGGGGCAGGCTATTGCGTATGTTTTGACTGTACCACGCAGCGCTGATGAAAAAGCTGGCAAAGCCTATTCGGAAATTTGGCTTACCAATATGGATGGCAGCAAACCTCGACAGTTTACCTCGAAACCGGTGAGCGCCTCATCCGTTAGCTGGTCGCCGGATGGAAATCATCTTACCTTTCGCTCCAAGCGCAAGGAGCACGATCCCACACAAGTTTATACGATCCCCCTCAATGGCGGCGAAGCACGGCAAATTACCCGGCACGATACTTCCGTTACCGCGTACAAATGGTCGCCGGATGGAAACTGGTTAGCCTATCTCGCAGAAGATCCCAGGACAGCAACAGAGAAGGCCGACAAAGCAGCGAAAAGAGACTGGATTGTTTATGATGAAAACTATAAACATATTCGGCTTTGGGTTCATAACGTAAAAAGCGGCGAGCGGCGGGTGCTATTCGAAGACGATCTTTCGATTTGGGAATTTGCATGGTCTCCGGATAGCAAAACAATTGTTTTCCAGGCAACGGAGACGCCCTTAATAGATGATTCTTATATGTTTAAGCGCATTTATACTGCCTCACTGGAGGACGCAACACCAAATCTGCTTTGCGAAACCAAAGGTAAACTTGCCGGTATGGCGTACTCGCCGGATGGCAGCAAAATCGCCTTTCTCGGCGCCGTTAGCTTAAACGACCCTGTCGCCCAAACCCTATTCGTCGTGCCGTCTTCTGGTGGCACTCCCCAAAATATAACCGGCGATTTTGAAGGCTCCGGCAGATCTTTAAGCTGGATCGATAATAAATCGATTTTACTCCTTTCTACGGAAGGCAGCGAAAATTCCTTAAGAAAAGTTGACGCCAACTCCGGGAAAATGGAAAAAAATTATGCCGGAACGCCAATCGTGCAAAGTTTTTCGTTTCACTCCAAAAGCGGAGCATTTGCAGCCGTTACGGATGCCCATCACCACCCTTCGGAGGTTTACACGGGTAATTTAAAATCCGGTAAAATAAATCGCCTCACCAATCATAACCCGGGTTTGGAAACCGTTCAATTCGGTCGCCAGGAAATTGTTGAATGGGAAGCAGCAGACGGCCTGCGAATTGAAGGCGTGCTAACGTATCCCACCGATTACCAGGAAGGGCAAACATATCCCCTCGCGCTGCAAATTCACGGCGGGCCGGAAGGCGTTAGTTTAAATGGCTGGAGAACCAGGCCGGCTTACCCGGTGCAAGTGCTGGCGGCAAATGGATATGTGGTGTTAGAGCCGAATTATCGCGGCAGCAGCGGGCGTGGCGTGGCCTATAGCAAGGCGGATCATGATGATCTTGGCGGTAAAGAATTCGAAGATGTGCTGGCCGGTGTAGATGCTTTAATTGAACGCGGGTTGGTTGATGCCGAGCGCGTAGGAACCGGCGGCTGGTCTTACGGCGGCTATTTTTCTGCCTGGGCTGCGACTCGCCATAGCGACCGCTTTAAAGCCTCTATGGTAGCTGCCGGTTTAACCAATTGGATTTCCTTTACCGGAACCACCGATATTCCGCATGAAATGTCCCTGGTGCACTGGAATTCATATTGGTATGATCAGCGCGAATTGCATTGGAAGCGTTCTCCATTGTACCATTTGAATAATGCAAAAACGCCGACGCTGATCGTTCACGGGTTAAAAGATGAGCGAGTGCATCCGGAGCAAAGCATCGAATTATACACTTCACTCAAACTCAAAAAAGTGCCTACAAAACTGGTAATGTATCCCCGCGAGCCGCATGGCCTGGAGGAAAACGAGCATGAACTGCATTTTATCAAAACGTTGTTGCAATGGTTTGATAAATATTTGAAAGGAAAAGATAAGGCAGGTAAAGAGATTTTTTAATAAGAACTATTACTATTTCACACTGGAGAAAGCAAGATGGACAAGCATGTAACGATTGTCGCTGCCCTGCATATTGGGCTTAGTATTTTGTGTGTTTGTATTGGCATCATCGTATTCTTTGTGCTGGCCGGAACCGGAATCGTATCCCGGGATGAACAAGCAATGTGGATTTTAACGACAATTGGAACGGCAGTCGCGTTCTTCCTGATTATCATTTCCATTCCCGGTATAATCGGCGGCATTGGTCTTTTAAAACGAAAAAATTGGGCCAGAATTCTTATCCTGGTCGTTTCCGTTATCGATTTGTTGAATGTTCCCCTGGGAACGGCCTTGGGCATTTATTCGATTTGGATATTAATTCAGGATGAAACGGTGGAAATCTTTACCGGAAAAAACCAACCGGCTACCGCTTAATAAACTGATTTTGCTGACAATTCGCACTATACAAAAATTCCCCTCCTTAGTCAAGGAGGGGGCAGGTTTTCGATGCGTTTAGCGAGAAAATCAGGGGTGGTTGCGCATGGGCTGTGCTCTTTTCTTGCCTTAATTTAAATCTCCATGTCTCCTTCCCGGCCACCCAAAATTACTCGAATTTTATCTTGGATTTTGCCGTCCAATTGGTCGTGGTCAAACCCGTGTATTTCAACTTTCGGTGCAAACCGGTGGAAAAAGTTCTCACTGAAATGGGAATTTTCTTCCAGCGTAACAGTGGCGGTTTCAGTGCGGCCTTTGCGGATATATTCGAGTTCGACTTCTTCACCGCCATCGTAATCACTCAAGATTTCAATTAGTTCTTCGTAAGATTCCACAATCTCATTGTCTATCTTAATGATGATGTCGCCGGCTTTAATTCCGGCAGCTTCTGCCGGGCTGTCTTCGGTGACGCTTAACACCAGAACACCGTTTTCCGTGCCATCAAAATATTCGGTAAGTTCTGTGTTCAACTCGTGTACCTTTACGCCCAACTGCGGCCTTCCAAGCCAAATAGCATGTGGTGCATGTTCATCGCCATGCCAGGAATAAAACCGGTTACCACGGCGGCGTTTTTTTTCAATCACAACCTCAATTTGCTTATCTTCACCATCGCGAACGATGTCAATTTTAACGTTGTTTTCCGGTTCCGTATTACGCACCATCAGCACAAAATCATCGATGACACCCACCTCTTTGCCATCATATTTCACAATTACGTCCCCTTCGCGAATACCGGCATCATCCGCCGGGCTTCGGTGAATCACCTGTATCACCAACAATCCGGAGCGGTTACTAACGTTGTTTTCCTTACGCATGGATGGCGTCATTTCCTCCACAGTAACGCCCAAAAAGCCGCGTTTTGATTTAGCCATTGCTTCCGGCGTATCGTAAGCAAAAATGATAGCCAGGAAAGCCAATAGTACGGAAACGTTCAAAAATCGCTGGGATTGAAATGAGTGTAACATAATCTTCCTCCATTTCGGTTAAGATAAATTCAAAATCCTATTAGTTAATTTGTAAGATTGCCGGAGGCGGGAAAAAGTTTTAGGAAGAAATGAGCAGGAGGTATTTTTTAGGGTAGGCTTTCTACTTCCGAAATTAAAGCAGGTAAATTTGGGTGATCAAAGCTTATGTTCTCTGCCGGAATACGGTTGTGTTTTATATCTGGCGGGATATGTTTGTGATGTGGATGTGTTGAGGCAAGTGTCGGATCATCAGGGTGAGGCCAACAATCATACCAATAAAGTTTTTCTGTGCTTTGATGTACTTCGTAGCTGTAATCTACAATTTCCTGGTTTACGAAATCAATTGTTTCAAGAACTCTCAGAATAATATCATTATCAAAAAAGAGTGTTCCTTTAACCTGGGCAGAATTAATACTGGTTCGTTTAACAACAAGCGTGGATGCTTTAATAGATGAGTAATGTTCCTGAAGAGTATAAATAAATTCTTCATACTCCGGTAGGCTCGGCATCATGCCTTAGACCCCTGGGGTTCGAAGAAATCATCGTCAACCGGCTGAGTAAACTTTAGAAGAGGGGAAGGGGATTTTAGCAATCGTAAATATGCGACTCGACGCCGCAACCATATTTTATAAAGCCCTAACCATTCATGCAATTCATGAGTTTCTTCAATTTTACCGGCGGTTACCAGCTTAAAAAACTCAGCTGACTTTATACTGTATTTCCACTCGAATTTCTGCATTTGTTGTTCAAGCTCACTCATTTCCTGGATAAGCTGTTCGAGTGTGAGTTTCATGTTTAACCTCTTTTAAATTCAGTTCGACCATTTCCCTGGCAAAACAACTTACAAAGGCATACGTTGATTTGCAATATTATTTTTGACGATCAAATTGATTATTTCATTCCGTCTTTTGGAATGAAATAATTGGAATGAAAAAAATTAATATTCCTTCACCTCCACCAGCTTCCGAAAATCCGCCATTTTGATCAACCCCTGGTTATAGGCATCGATATCCTTTTTCTTTACCTTGATGAGAAAGCGGTTGGATTTACCAGGCCGTTTGATACGCTTTTTATCCAATTCCACCGCCACGACAATTGATTCCGAAGGCGAAAACGGTCGCAAATTATGGCCGTATTCGCCGACAATCTCCAGCAACGCGGTTGGAAAATCTTCCACATTTTCTTTTGATGGCTGTGGCGCCCAAACATTGGGAGAGGGTGAGGAAAATTGCCAGGTGGTTTGATAACCCTGCAATCTTTCTAAGATGCGGTTTACATCCCGGTCATGAAATTCGTTGTTGTTGCCATCTCTTACCACAAAAACCGGGCCGAGGCCATTTACATAAACGCCGTGTGTTTTTCCCCGAATTTCGAAAAATTGTCGAAACTGGTTTTCAAACGCCTGATCCATGATATTGGCCATTACTTCAATATCGCGCAGGATTTTATCATCCTTCCGCCGGGTAAATGGATTTTGCCGGTTTGCAGCGTTAGTCGGAATGCCATCGTTATAAATCCTGGCGAGAGGGTCACTGCTTCTTTCTTGTGAAAATACCGGTGCTTTTTTGCTGTCAGTTTCAACAGCTACCGGGTTGCTTCTATTGAACTTACGATCATACTGTAACACACCGAAAACCATCATAACAATTGCCAGCATTGCCGCAGCCGCAAAACTCCAGCGACGCCCGGTAGTGGCGCCGACCCAATCCCAGGTTTGGGAGCGGCGAACAACTTTCTCTTCCATAAACACCATTTTGATGTCGGAATTTTCTGCAGGCCAGGCCTGCAAAATTTGCGACGTTTGCGAGAGTTCTGCTAACTCTTTTTGGCAGGATTCGCATTGCGGCAAATGTTTCTCAAAATCAAGCAATTCCGCTTTAGCCAGTTCTTGATAGTGATATCCGATAAGCTGCTCTTTGGAAATACTACAATTCATAGATGATCTTCTCCTTATCAATCTCCCAGTTATCAAAAACTTTCTTTAACGCACTAAGGCCATAATACATGCGAGATTTCGCAGTGTTAATCGATATCCCTAATGTTTCGGCGATTTCGGTAAATTTTAATCCCTGGTATTCTTTCATAATTACCACAACGCGCTGCTCTTCCGGAATGGATTGCAGCGCCTTATTCAACAAGTCGCGAATATCGCGCTTTTGTGCGGCAAGGTCGGGATCGGTTGCGACGGTTCTTTCCATTTTTAAGTTCGGATTCTCTATTTTTGCATCATCATCTTGAAAATTATTTAATGAATAGGTTTTGCGGCGGCTTTTTTTCTTCAACTCATCGCGGCAAACATTAACCGCAATTTGATAGACCCAGGAAGAAAATTTTTCCGGATCGCGCAACCCTTTTAAATTGCGAAAGACGCGCATAAAGGCCATTTGGCAAATATCTTTCGCTTCTTCCCGGTTGCCAACATACCGTAGAATAAAATTGTACAAACTCCTTTCCCATCGCCCCACCAGGGTGTTGAAAGCGCTTACATCACCATGAAGGAATTTTTCGATCAGTTGCGCGTCTGTCATTCAGATTTCTCTTTTTTCTTTTTGCTAATCGTTAGACGACGTAGGGAGACGGAAAGTTTTAACCCAGGTTCATATTATACTGTATTGATTTGAGCTAAGCCAATTTTCTGAAAGAACTTGCTTTGATAATCAAAAATATCGGCTCATCCTTTTGTAATCCTAACCGGTTAATTGTCGCCGGGATAATCTCCACGGTAAAGTGCATCCCGACATCTACATCCACCAATACTCTTCCGTTAATTTGATGAATGCCGGTGATAACGCCTTTAAAAATATTGCTGGCGCTTAAGCTCTGCGGTTTTTCGCGGGAAAGTAAAATTTCCGCTGCAGGAATATTCAACAATAGTTTTTCTGCCTGTCTCTTATACACATCTCC